>JBNJCW010000019.1:0-29285 GCA_051744345.1 Actinomycetota bacterium | reverse complement strand
GCTGGGTTTAGAACGTCGTGAGACAGTTCGGTCCCTATCCTCTGTGGGCGCAGGAAAATTGAGGGAATTCGTCCCTAGTACGAGAGGACCGGGATGAGCGAACCTCTGGTGTGCCAGTTGTTCTGCCAAGGGCATTGCTGGTTAGCCAAGTTTGTTATGGATAAGTGCTGAAAGCATATAAGCACGAAGCCATTCCCAAGATAAGTTTTCCCATCCATTAGGAGTAAGACCCCATGAAGAACACATGGTTGATAGGCTGGAAGTGTAAGCACAGCAATGTGTTTAGCTGACCAGTACTAATAGGTCGAGGACTTAATATTTTCTATATAATGCTATGAAGTTTTGAGAGAATATTCATTCGGATAACAATAAGTTTACGGTGGCAAAAGCGAAGGGGTAACACCTGTTCCCATCCCGAACACAGAAGTTAAGCCTTTCAGCGCCGATGGTACTGCACTGGCGACGGTGTGGGAGAGTAGGTCGCCGCCGTTTTTTTATGCCGGAAAAATCAAAAAAGGCTTAATTTTAATATATTCTGTAAGCTTTGCATAGCTATCTGCTTAAAAACACAAAATAATTTAAAAAATAACCATTCCAATCAAAAATATTATTAAAATGTGCTTATTATTATTTATTACTGTATTATTTTCAATAATTAATGTATAATTTGAAAAATAATAAATTTATTGTAATTTTTAATAAAAATAAGAAAAAGTAGGGACAAAATAATGAATTTAAAAATTGATGAAATAAAAAGCAAGTTCGATGAAAAAAATTATCAAAAATTAGTAAAAATTAATAATCAGTACCTTTATGATTTTATTGTTAAATTTGTTAAGCTGCTTAACCCTGACACCATTTTTGTCAGCGATGACTCCCAGCAGGATATACAATATATCAGGGATAAGGCTTTAAGGGACGGAGAAGAGAAAAAGCTTGCAATTGACGGCCATACTGCACATTTTGATGGGGTAAATGACCAGGCCAGGGATAAAAAGAAAACAAAGTTTTTAGTGGACAGAAATAACAAAATAAGTAATGCATTAAACACAATTGATAAAGATGAGGGTTTGAATGAGCTAAACACCTTTATGAAAGATATAATGGCTGGAAGGCAGCTTATAATAGCTTTTTACAGCCTGGGGCCAGCGGATTCTATATTTGCGATACCTGCAGTACAGCTAACAGATTCAAGTTATGTGGCCCATTCAGAGTCAATCCTTTACAGGCCAGGTTATGCACAGTTTTTAAAAAAACCGGAAAATGATAAGTTTTTTAAATTCGTACATTCAGAGGGAAGGCTCGAAAATGCTGTAAGCATGGATATTGATAAGAGAAGAATATATATAGATACCGAAGAAGAGATAGTATACTCAGTCAATACACAGTATGGGGGCAATACTATTGGCCTGAAAAAACTGGCAATGAGGCTTGGAATTAAAAGGGCATCTGAAGAGAACTGGCTTACTGAACATATGTTTATAAGCGGAATACATGGCCCTGAAGACAGGGTAACCTATTTTATGGGTGCTTTTCCTTCCATGTGCGGAAAGACTTCTACAGCCATGATTCCAACTGAAACCATAATTGGTGACGATATTGCCTATATCAGGAATATCGATGGAACAGTTAAGGCAGTAAATGTGGAAGAAGGCCTTTTTGGCATCATAAAGGATATAAACCCTGATGACGATCCTCTAATATGGAAGGTTCTTCACCAGCCCAATGAAACAATTTTTTCAAATATACTGATCACTGAAGACGGCCATACATACTGGATCGGAAAACCAACAAAGATGCCTGAAAAAGGAATTAATTTTAGTGGTGAGTGGTGGCCCGGCAAGAAAGATGAGCAGGGTACCGAAATATCTCCATCACATAAAAATGCAAGGTTTACCACCAGTTTAACCAACCTTGATAACCTGGATGAGAATTACAATAATCCAGATGGTGTTGAGATAGGGGGCATAATATATGGTGGAAGGGATTCTGACACCAATGTACCCGTACTTGAAGCCTACAGCTGGGAACATGGAATAACTACCATTGGGGCCTCCCTTGAATCTGAAACCACTGCAGCCACCCTGGGAAAAACAGGGGTAAGGACTTTTAACCCCATGTCAAATATTGATTTTCTGTCGCTGCCGCTGGGAAAGTATCTGGATATGAACATTGAATTTGGTAAGGGCCTAAAAAATCCCCCAAAGATTTTCGGGGTTAATTACTTCCTCAAAGATGAGCAGGGCAATTACATAAGCTCCATATTAGATAAGAGGGTATGGCTTAAATGGATGGAGTTAAGAGCCCATAATGAGGTTGAAGGAATTGATGTAGGCACAGGTTTTATCCCATATTTTGAAGATCTTAAAAATTTATTTAAACAGGTATTAAATAAAGATTACAGCAAAAACAATTATATTAAGCAGTTTACATTAAGGGTACCCGAGAATCTGTCCAAAATTGAACGGATAACTAAAGTATATCAGGAATCTGACAGCAAAATACCGGATATTTTGTTTGAAGTGCTGAAAAAACAGAAGAAAAAACTGCTCGAGCTTCAGAAAGAACATGGAGATTATATAAAGCCGGATAGTTTTGCTTAATCATTAAATTTATACATAACCAGGCCGGTGCATGGTTTTGGATAGAAATAGGTTGACTTCTGCGGCATTAAGAGTCCCTGGCCGGATAAAGTCTCCACCTGTTTTACGGTGGGAGCATTTAACATTATTCCCAGATCATAGTAGCTGTGGTTGACCTTTTTCTTCAGCTCACCTGCAAGGTGGGTAAAAGAGATTTTTTCTATGTTTAAAGACCTGATGGCCTTATTGATTAATATATTGTGAAGTATATTTACATCAAGGTTTTCCCAGACATTATTTTTCAAAAGGTTTTCCTTATACCTTGCCATATAAACCTGGTTTTTGCCCAGGTATAATATAAAAGATTTATGTTTTTCTGCACTTTCTCTGGCCAGGATTCTGATTATCCTGTTCTCAGGCTGCGTAATTTTCTCCAGTGTAAAATACCTTTCTATATTTTTAAACAATTTTTCCTGGTTGAAATTATCTTTAAGTTTTATTAACCGGTAGGTAGGATTAACGGAAAGGCCCTTCTGGTTGCTGTTTACAAACAGGGTTAATACATAATCCCGGGAAAGTGATCCCTTTCCTTTACTTTTGCGGCTGTAGATTCTGGAGGTTTCATAACGGTGGTGGCCGTCTGCTATGAGTATGGTTTTACTGCCCATAAGTTCTTTTATCTGTTTGATTTCTTCAGGGTCAGATACCTTCCAGAGCTTGAAAAAAAGTGTTTGGTCATAGCAGGGCTTGACTATAATGGAAGGCTTATATTCTCCCATAATACTGGATATTAGAGCAGTACTGTCCCTGTATACGGTGTATATTAATCCAAAATTGGCTTTAGTGGCCCCCAGCAGCCTTAACCTGTCTTCTTTTGGCTTGACCAGCGTATTCTCATGCCTTAAAACCTTGCCTGGGCCATAATCTTCAATTTTGCTCAGGCCGATGAAACCCTTTAGGCTTTTAATTTCATTTCCGTCTTTAAATGTTTCTTCCAGAAGGTAAAAACTCGGTTTGCCCTCCAATACAAGTATTTCGTTTTTCAGCCAGTATTTTAGGGTTCCGGCAGCATGCATATATTTGTCTTCGCTCCCGACTCTTTCAGGCAGTATCAAGTTTGTAATATTGTAAGGAGACAGTTTTTTAAGTTTTTTCTCCAGGTTTGCAGATATCAGGTCGTATGGCGGGGAGATGACTTTAGAGAGGTCGCCTATTTTTTTCTGGTTATACCTCAGCCCTTTTAAAGGAAGTACCTCTACCATAAAAATCCCTTCTGATTCAGGTGGTTAAATTTGCATTAATATAGAATTGAATCGATTGGATGTCAATAAAGAATTTATTATTGACATAAGTAAAAATTTAGGTAGCATTGTATTTTAGTTTGGTTTTTAAATAATAGAAGTTCGGAGAAGGAATGAAAATTAGCGTTGTTGAAAACGTGCTGGCGTACAATAAAGAGCATGCAGTTGAAAACAGGAAACTGTTTAAGGAAAATAATGTTTTTGTCATAAATCTTCTTTCTTCACCGGGAGCAGGAAAAACTTCATTAATTGTACAGACCTTAAAAAACCTTAATGACAAATACAATATAGGGGTTATAGAAGGGGATATTTCATCCACGTATGACGCTGAAAAGATAAGAGAGTATACTGATTCGGTGGTACAGATAAATACCGGGGGAAGCTGCCATCTCAATGCTTCAATGGTGAAAAATGCATTGGAGCGCCTCCAGCTGTCTGCTATTGATTTGCTTTTCATTGAAAATGTAGGAAATCTTATCTGTCCGGTAAACTTTGATTTGGGTGAAAACATTATGGCTGTACTATCATCTGTGAATGAAGGTGATGATAAACCGGTTAAATACCCCCCTGTATTTATTAAGAGCAAACTGGTACTGCTCAATAAGATTGATATGATTGAAGGCAGCGATTTCAGGACCGGCTTTTTTATTCAGAAAATAGCTGACCTTAACCCAAAAGCAGACGTTTTAAGCCTTTCCTGTAAAACAGGCCAAAACATTGAACAGTGGCTGGGATGGGTGGAAAACAGTATTAAAGAAAGCTATTGTTACTAAAAACACGTATAAAGTTACAAACCTATTGCAAACTCTGGTTGACATTAAATACCATAGATGGTATTTTTTTTGCATGTTACAAACCCTTTACAAGAATTTAAATATATAGGAAAGGAGACTGTATGCTGTATAAAGTCTTAAGCAAGGATGACTATGGCGAACTAGTCAAGGGGTTAATCGAGGACTACAAGATGATAGGCCCCAAGGTAAAAGACAAGGCTATCCATGATTTTGTTCCTATCAAGGATAGCAGCGAACTGGACACCGGCTACACCAGAACGACCATACCCCCGGCAAAGAAAATACTTTTCCCGGCAAATGAAAAACTGGTTGAATATGAGGTGGGCCAACAGATAAAGATTAAGCCTGCGGCGGAGAGCGAAGAAACTGTTTTATTTGGAATAAACGCCTGGGACATAAACGGCATGAACTTTTTGGATAAGCTTTTTTCAACTGATTTTATTGACCCTAATTACTGGGAAAAAAGAGAAAAACTTATAGTCATCGGTATAGATACAGAACCTTCTGAAAAGAATTTTGCACTTAGTATGGGTGCAGAGTTTGCTAAAGAGGGGTTTGACCTCTACCTTTCAGATCTGGGAGACAGGTATTTTGTAAGGGTTGGCTCTCCCAAAGGCAATGAGATTCTTGAAAAATACACCAGTGCCGCAGAAGCTTCGGAAAAAGATTTTAAAGACTTTGACAGGTACATGGATGATTACAGGTCTAAATTCAGCAACGATGTCGACATTAAGAGCTTCTATGATAATTTTGAGCTGATTTACGATAATGAGGATTTCTGGAACAGGGTAGCCAAAAACTGTTTCAGCTGCGGTTCCTGTAATCTGGCATGCCCGACCTGTTTCTGCTTCAATGTAAAAGACGATATTGAGCTTAATTTAAAGGATGGTGCAAAGACCAGGGAATGGGACTCTTGCATGATGCCGGAATATGGGCTGGTGGCAGGTGGCCACAACTTCAGGCCAAACAAGGAAAACAGGCTGAAACAGAGGTACAGATGCAAGCTCAAGACCTTCTATGATAAGTTTGGCCAGTATGCGTGTGTTGGCTGTGGTAGATGTATTGAAGTTTGTCTGGCAAAAATTGATATAGCTGAGGATATCAACTCGGTTAAGAAAGAGGTGAATGTATAAATGACAATACAAGCCAAAGAATTAGATCATAATAAAAGACTTTATGAACCATTTCCGGCTACAATTAAGAACGTAAAGGAGCTTTCTCCTACTGAAAAGCAGTTTGATATCTATATAGACGATCCCCAAGCAAGGGAAGCGTTTAATTTTGATCCCGGCCAGTTTGTAGAACTTACTGTTTTTGGCCTTGGTGAAGCCCCGTTCTCTATTCCTTCCTCACCCAATAACAAAGAATATTTTGAGCTGTGCGTACGGAATACAGGTAATGTTTCCGGAGCGCTGCACAGGATGAAAGAAGGGGATAAGGTTGGAATAAGAGGGCCTTTTGGTAAGGGAATCTTCCCCTACGAAGATATGAAGGGAAGAAATGTGATAATTGTTGCCGGGGGTCTGGGCATGGCTCCTGTAAGGTCCCTTATAAAATACATACTGGAGAACAGGGAGGACTACAAAAGGCTGGTTATAATATACGGTTCAGTAAGTCCGGAGTATCTGTTATACAAGGATGAACTTGAGGAATGGAAAAAAAGAGATGATATAGAAATGTGTATGACTGTTGACAATCCGGATGAAGCCTGGGCAGGAGAAGTTGGTGTCTGCACCAATCTTATACCAGGAATAGACTGCCCTGTTGATGATTCCTATGTGATGGTTTGCGGCCCTCCGGTTATGTATAAATTTGTTATAAAGGAACTGGATAAGAAATGTTTCAGGCCCGAAAATGTATTCCTGTCGCTGGAAAGAAGGATGGAATGCGGAGTAGGGAAATGCAACCATTGCCATATAGGCGACAAGTTAGCCTGTGTCGATGGTCCGGTATTCAGCTTATGGGAAATTAGAAACTTAAAGGAGGCTATATAATGAGTAAGCCAAAGGTCGGTGTTTTTGGATTTACCGGTTGCGGTGGATGCCAGTTGGAAATATTAAATTTAGAAGACCAGCTACTTGATTTGGTAGGCGCAGTAGACATAGTACATTTCAGGGAGGCAATAACCGAATACAGCGATAATTACGACATTGCGCTGGTAGAAGGTTCGGTTACTACCCAGCATGGTGTAGAAAGAATTGAAAAAATTGGAAGTATTGCCAAGATAATAGTTGCTATTGGCGCCTGCGCATGTACAGGCGGGCTAAATTGCTTAAAGAATCTTTACGGGCTGGAAAAAGCAAAGGATCTTGTATACGGGGATAAAAAAGATTGGATAGACACTATAGAAGTTAAGCCCATAGATGCTTATGTAAAGGTTGATTATATGGCCCGTGGCTGCCCTCCCAACAGGTTTGAGATAGTGGATGTTGTAAGGTCGCTTCTGGTGGGCAGAAAGCCGGAAATACCCAATTATCCCGTATGTGTTGAATGCAAGAGGAATGGCAATACCTGTGTCTATGAGCTGGGCATGACATGCCTTGGCCCGATTTCAAGGGCAGGATGCAATTCCAGGTGTCCCAACAGTGTTTCAGGCTGTGAGGCCTGCAGGGGCCCCATTGATGATCCCAATGTAAATGCCCAAAAGGATGTGCTTGAGGAATATGGGCTTACTGTTGAGGATATTATGGAAGGCTTTAACCTGTACAATGCATGTAAAAAGATTGAGCAAAAATAACGGAGGTTAATAACTATGGCAAATACTTTTAACATAGAAGAAGAAAATATTTCAAGAGTAGAAGGGCATGGCGACCTGGTATTAAACGTAAAGGACAAGCAGATTGAAAAGCTTCAGTTCAGGATACCGGAATCACCACGGTTTTTTGAGGCTATGCTGGTAGGCAGAAAATGGGATGAACCCTCCCATATAACTTCAAGGATATGCGGAATATGTTCGGTAGCACATACTTATGCATCCATAAAGGCTACTGAGGCGGCTTTGGGGGTTGTTCCCTCTGAAAAGATAACCAAGCTGAGAAAACTTATTTTCCACCATGAGTGTGTACAGAGCAATGTACTGCATGTCTATTTTCTGGCAGCCCCTGACTTTTTTGGCGTGGGCAGCGCCATATCCCTGGTAGACACCCACCCTGATGTGGTCAATATCGCTCTAAAGCTCAAAAAGGCCGCCAATGAAATGGTAAGGATGATAGGGGGAAGAGCTGTACACCCCATTACCACTGTGGTAGGCGGATTTACCAAAATACCCACCATGGAAGCAATGCAGCAGATGAAGGACATGCTGAAATCACTATATCCTGATCTGGAAACCACACTTGGGGTACTAAAAACACTTGATCTGCCTGATTTTGAAAGGGAGACCGAGTATATCTCCATATCCGATCCTGTTGATTATGCCCTTTATGACGGAGATATAAAATCAAGTGACGGCTGGGTTATAGATGATCAGGATTACCTGAGCAAGCTAAACGAAAAGGTAGTGGAGCATTCGACCGGCAAACACTGCTGGGCATCGAGGAACTCATACATGGTTGGAGCACTGTCTAGGTTTAACAATAACTATGACAGGCTTTCGGACCGTGCCAAGGAATATTCCCGGGAACTGGGTCTTGAAGCTCCCAATTATAACACTTTTATGAACAATATCGCCCAGTTTGTAGAAATTGTCCACAGTGTTGATGACAGCATAAGACTGATAGACGAACTGATGGAAGAGGGAATGTCACCGGAAGAAGCAATGGTTGAGGTAAAACCAAAAGCAGGCAGGGGAGTAGGGGTAGTTGAAGCTCCCAGAGGCCTGCTCATCCATGACTACACCTACGATGATGATGCCAGGGTCAGCAAAGCCAACCTGATAATTCCCACTAATATGAATTATGCCAATATTGAAAAAGACATGGAAGCATTGGTTCCCATGGTTATTGAAAAGAGCGAGGACGAGATCAAGCTGGCTTGTGAGATGCTGATACGTGCTTATGATCCCTGCATTTCATGCTCAACACATTTCTTAAATGTGAAGCTGGTTAATAAATAGATATTTTATGGATAAAAATAAAAAGAATATTCCCGGAGCCGGCGTCAAAATTATAGGTTTCGGGAATATTTTTATGTCCGATGACGGGCTGGGTGTAAGGGTAATAGAGAGATTAAGGGATAAAAAAATAGCAGCAGAGGTCATCGATGGAGGAACCTCTGCTGCAGACTTGATTATTCATGCCAAAAACTCAGAGAAAATAATTATAATTGATGCAGTGGATGCAGGACAGAAAACAGGGGAAATTATAAGGTTTAGGGCAGATGAAATTAATCGGTTTGAGCACAGCATAAGAAGCTTTTCCCTTCATGACTTCAACCTGTCCCAAGCTCTTGAAATGATAGAAAAACTTGGCATAGACGTAGATATAGTGGTAATCGGCATTAAACCCAAAAACATAGGTTTTGGCCAGAACCTGACTCCGGAAATAGAAAAAAAGATTCCCTCAATAATAGATATGGCTATAAAAGAAGCAAATATTTAAACAGAATTTTTAGCAAAACTAGCAAATCCTTGGCAGCTGCTCTCCGTATTGAAGGTCAAGCATTCTCCTGGTTCCTATTTCTGTATTAAGTATTACAGCTGAATTTCCCTTCTTGTTTACTTCACCTATAATCCTTGCCTGCCTGCCGTATTTGTTTTTCTTTATTGCAGCCAAAACCTTGGAGGCATCAGATTCATCCACAAAAGAAACCATCTTTCCTTCATTAGCGATATAAAGGGGGTCCAGACCAAGAAATTCACAAATCCCCCTGACTTCATTGCCTACCGGGATATCACTGCTGTAAATATTAATGCTGTGGTTGGATTGTTCTGCCATTTCCAGAAGAACAGTAGCCAGGCCGCCCCTGGTAGCATCCCTTAATGCATGTATGTTCTTGGAAGCCCCCAACATGTCTTTGACCAGCATATTAAGCGGGGCACAGTCACTTTTAACCTTGGATTTGAAGTTAAACTCTTTTCTCTGGCTTAAAATAGCTGCGCCGTGATCCCCAATGGGTCCGTTTATAATAATTTTGTCTCCCTCTTTTATATTATCAGCAGATATGTTTAAACCATCCTCTATGCTTCCTATTCCCGATGTGTTTATAAAGATTTTATCTGCGCTTCCTTTCTCCACAACTTTTGTGTCACCGGTAATTACATCTACGCCTGTCTCAAGCAGGGTAGCCTGCATTGATTTTAAAATTTTTTCAAGGCTTGCTGCAGAAAAACCTTCTTCAACTATAAGGGAAAAACTCAAGCCCAGAGGAGTACAGCCGGTTGTGGCCAGATCATTTATTGTGCCGCAAATGCTTAACTTGCCGATGTCACCTCCTGGGAAAAAGATAGGATTAACCACAAAACTATCGGTGGTAAAGGCAATCCTGCCTGCGCAGGTATTAACTGCTGCGCTGTCCTCCAGCCTATTTAATACATTATTTCCAAGGTATTTAAGCAGGAGGCTGTTTATGAGCTGGCTGGTTTTTAACCCCCCATCACCATGGGTTAGCTGTATGGTTTTATCCGTAAATCCTTGTTTGCAGTTAACGGCTGCTCCTTTCTATATTAAGCCTTTCATACCTGTAGTAAGCAGCGCATGACCCTTCACTGGAGACCATGCATGGCCCAACCGGATTTTGCGGTGTGCATGCATTGGCGAATAGTTTGCATTGTGGGGGTTTTTTCAGGCCCTTTAATATATCTCCGCAGTCGCAGGCTGGATTCTCTCTTGATTTGAGCTCTGCGACCTCGAATTTTAACTTTGCGTCAAACATGCTGTATTTTTCTCTAAGCTCTAGGCCGCTGCCGGGCATAATACCCAGGCCTCTCCAGTCGGAGTCTGCTTTTTTAAATACCTCATAAATACTTTCCAGCGCTACCGGATTACCTTCTTTTCTCACCACTCTGGTGTACTGGTTATGGACTGTCGGCTTTTTATCTTTTAACTGTTTGAGTATCATGGCTACAGATATCATTATATCGGTGGGCTCAAAGCCACTGATAACGCAGGGAATCCTATAATCCCGCGGTATGAATTCATAAGGGCCGGAACCTATTATGGCTGAAACATGCCCGGGGCACAGGAAGCCGTCTATCTTTATTTCTGGGTCTTTAAGCAGCAAACTAAGGGCAGGAGGTACCAGCTTGTGGGTGGAGAATACAGAGAAGTTCTCCATACCTTTATTGTAAGCCTCCTTTAGGATAACCGAGGTAAGGGGAGTGGTAGTCTCAAAGCCAATAGCAATAAATAAAACGTCTTTACCTGGATTTTGGGCTGCGTAGCTTAATGCATCAGCAGGAGAATAGCATACGCTTATATCCTTTCCCAGGGATTTCTGTTCCACCAGGCTGGAGCTGGTACCGGGAACCCTGACCATATCACCGAAGGTAAACACCTTAAGGTCATATCTTTTTACTATTTCAATCACCCAGTCTATATCATGGGCGGAAGTTACGCAAACAGGGCATCCAGGGCCGCTTATCAAATTAATGTTCGGGGGAAATTTCTGCCTAAGGCCGTTTCTGGATATGGCCATGGTATGCGTGCCGCAAACCTCCATTATGTTTATTTGCTTAGCCGGCTCAAATTTTTGCAGGGTTTTGACTGCCTTGTCAAAAAGCTTATTCACCAAAGAATTCCTTCCAGTATCCCTGGGTTGCCAAAGCATCTTCCTGGTCAACCAGCTGGATGGCAAAACCCGCGTGAACAATTACATAATCTCCTATCTTAACTTCAGGAAGCAGGGAAATGTCCACGGTTTTGGATACTCCCATTGCTTCGATTTCTGCGGACTTTCCTTCAATTTTTATTACCTTTGCCGGTATGGCTAGACACATTTATTTCTCCTTTCCTAGATGCAGGGCGGCAAGATAGGCCTGGCCCAATGAAATCCCCCCATCATTTACGGGAACCTTAAAATTAGTATATACCTTAAAGCCATTATCCCTTAACAGCTCAAAAGCTTTTTTTAGTAAAAAGTTATTCTGGAAGACCCCTCCGCTTAAGGCAATGCTTTCTACATTGTATCGGGTCCTGGCCTTTTTACAAATTTCCAGTATAGCAGATGCAAGGCAATTATGGAATTTTGCAGATATTTTATCAGGCATTGTACCGCTGCTAAAATCATTAATTACCTGTCTGAAAATATCTATATCATCAATCAAAAAACCTTTTATGGTTGGTTCATAAAGGGCATGGCAAACGGAATCGGCAACTGATTCAAGGTGTATGGCAGCCTCCCCCTCATAGCTTACTGTATGGGTTAGGCCGATTACAGAGCTTACCGCATCAAATAATCTGCCCATGCTGGTTGTAACAGGGGTATTGAATCCGGAGTCTATCTGGGCCTTTACTGCCTTTATCTCAGCAATGGAGATATCATGGTAACGGGTAAAGTTTTTCAAAATAAAGTTTTCAAAATTTTCCGGGATTTCCAGTTTCTGATACAGCTGGTAAAGGTAGCTTATGGCCATCCGGTAAGGTTTTTTTATGCTTATCTCGCCGCCAGGCATCGCTTTTTCAGTTAAATGTCCCAGTCGCTTGAACCTGCTGTTTTCGAATAAGAATATTTCACTGCCCCATATTTTCCCGTCATCACCGTAGCCGGTGCCATCCCAGGAAAAACCAAGCACCTTTCCCTTAAGGCCGTTTTCGGCTATCACGCTGGCCACATGGCACTGGTGGTGCTGATAGGAGGCTTTAGCTGTATTAAAGGTTGAGGCAAATTTGGTGGAAGCATAGAGGGGATGCTTATCAAATGCAAGAAAATCTATATTATTTATATTGAATATTCTTTTATAGACATCCAGTGTTTCCTTAAAAAAATCAAAACTGTCGATATCATCCAGATCCCCCAGATGCTGGGAAAGTATGGCATAGTTTTTTTTGAGCAGACAAAATGTATTTTTCTCTTGTGCTCCTAAAGCCAGTACCACCCTGTCTTTAATATTTTCTGCTATTTTAACAGGATAGGGAGAATAACCTCTCGCCCTTCTTAAAAGCATCTCTTTGCCATCGAATACCTTAACCAGGGAATCGTCATACCTGGAATAGATGTCACGGTTATGGAGCAGAAAATAATCGCTTATGGAGTTCAGATTCTCCAGAGCCTGGTCATTATCTTTGGCTATGGGCTCTTCGGAACGGTTGCCGCTGGTCATAACCAGGGGAAAATCCAGGTATTTGAACAGGAGGTGGTGTATGGGGGTATAGGGAAGCATAACCCCTTCCATGGTATTGTAGAAGGATACCTCTTCGGCCACATAGCTTTTATCTTTTTTAGCAAGAAGAACAATTGGCGCTTTGGGAGAAGCAAGTATTGCTCGCTCCTTTTCATCTATAAAGTAATAACTTTCCAGGCCGGATAAGCTTCCAACCATTATCGCAAAAGGTTTAGAAGGCCTGAATTTCCTTTTCCTTAAGTCTCTTACAGCTTTTAAATTGGTAGCATCACAGGCCAGCTGAAAACCGCCTAGGCCCTTTATGGCAACTATAAAGCCCTGCCTTATTTTCTCACAGGCTACAGCGATGGGATTTTCGGTTTCCAGAACCCTGCCCTTATTATCTGTAAGCCACAATTTTGGGCCGCACAGAGAGCAGGCAATGGGCTGGGCATGGAACCTGCGGTCTTGCCTGTCATTGTATTCTTGGGCACAGTGGCTGCACATGGTAAAATTTTTCATGGTGGTTTCCGGCCTGTCGTAGGGGAGGCTTTCCATAATAGTAAAACGGGGTCCGCAATTAGTACAGTTTGTAAAAGGATAGCCGTATCTACGCTTATCGTTAGGGTTGTTTATGTCTTTAAGGCAGTCTTTACAGGTTGCAAGGTCCGGAGATATAAGCTGGAACTTCTGGCTGTCTTTTACGCTTTTAGAAATAGTAAAGTCATTGAATTGTTTTGAATCAGTTTCCCTAAATTCTATTTTCTCAATGTATGCAGGCCGGGGTTTTTTATTTTTTATATCATCTAAGAAACTGTATAAATCTTTTTTATGCCGGACATTTATGTTAACTATTACCCCTTCGCTGGTGTTGGAAACATTACCGCAAAAACGGTAATTTTTGGCAAGATTATAGATAAAGGGCCTGAAACCAACGCCCTGCACTATGCCCAGGATTTTGACAGTGTATGTCCTGGCTTTTTTTTTAGTTTTGGTGCTCATATAATGATATAAGATAATAAATTTTAACTGTTTTGGCAACTTGTAATTTAAAAGGGGATAATTTCGGAGCTGTATACAGGCAAGACATTTATGATATAATTATAACAAAATTATAATTCGTAAATTAGCAGGTTTATGGCAGCAAAAAAAATAATGCACTCATTCAAAATAGAAAAAGAGCTTATAGAGAAAGCAAAGCAGGAAGCGCGGAAGCAGTCAATGGCTACATCTGTATTTATAAGGCAGGCAATTATTGAAAAGCTAAACCAGAAGCAGAAACTTGAACAGCTTAAAGAAAGGGTAAAGAGGTTGGAAGAAAAGTTAGGCCTTTAACTCAAGTTTCCGGTTGCTCTTCTATAAGATCTCCTGCGTCTATCAAGACCATATTTCCCAGGGTTAATACATTATTAAAATCAAATTCTTTTGAAGAGGATATGACCAATTCAGTTGATTGAAGGTGGTCGGTATCCAGGATAGAAACCGTAAAACCCAGAATATCTTCGTCCTGAGGGTTGTAGTTGGAGAAGTTATCCCAGGGTATGCTTGCTTCAATAAGGTATCCGTTAGACAGGCGTGACGAACGTATAACTGTATCACGCGGAGGAGCGTTGGTGGGCCACCTCATAAAAGCTTCAGGACTTATGTCTGAAAAATTTCCCGGGGAAAACTCTATCTGGTAATCATCGCTGTTTAAAAATTGTATATTGTAATCCTCTTCAAGGTCTGTATCTAAAACAATTACCACACTATCGCCATTATTTAGCTGGTTGCCGGTATAATTCTGGCTGAACACATCATCCACCACCTGGATGGCAAAATAAAAATTGTCCTGGTCCCAGCAGGAATAAAAGGTGCCGCTTACATCAGTATGGCTGGTATAGTTTTCCTTTTTTATGGTAGGGACAAAATTAGAAAATTTTTCATATATATCCCATTCTTCAATGCTGGCGTCGATATTGGGCGGCGTATAGCATCTGTATGAAAAAATTGGTTTATCACTGGCATCATTTTGAGACCGGTACCGTTTCTCTTCCAGTACCCTTGCTTTTTTGGCTTCAATATCCTCATTTATGATCTTTTCTTCCTCCGAGGTTTGCTGGTAATTAACCACTATAACAACCTGATTTGATGTTGCTATTACCTGCTCCTGCCTGTCCAGTACTTTGGCTACAATCCGGTATTCACCGGCCTGGCCGGGATTCCAGTTAAATTCATAGGGAGGTGAGGTAAAGGTTTCCACCAGCTCATCGTTTACCAGTACATTTACTTCATAATCTTCACCTTCTATCTGAAGGGCTTTTATCTCTACAGGGACAGTTTCGTTCTGGTTTACCATATCAAAGGTTTCGCCGTCAGCAGGTGAAGATATGAAAACATCATAGCTTTCAACAGTTTCTTCCAAAGGTGGCTGGCCGCTGAAGAAGCCCAGATCAAGCCGGTTGTTAATAGAGATAAAAAACAGTATGGAGAGCCCTATAACCAGCAAAAATACAATATAGGGGAAACGGTCCAGGAAAAAAACATATTTTTTATACTTATTTTTCATCTTTTTGTTTTCGCTCTTCTATTAATTTATCTGCAAGGTTTGGGGGCAGCTCTTCATAATGTGAAAACTCCTGGCTAAAGAAACCGCGGCCCTGGGTGATAGAAGTCAGGTCAACCGCATAATTAAAGGTTTCAGACTGGGGTACCGTAGCTTTGATAAGCTGTGTTTTATTCTCGGAAGGAGTCATGGATAGAATCTTTCCCCTCCTGGAATTGATATCGCCTATTATATCTCCCATATACTCTTCGGGAACTGTTATCTCCAGCTCCATTATAGGCTCCAGTATGCAGGGTGAAGCCATATCCATACCTTTTTTAAAGGCCATTGAAGCTGCAATCTTGAAAGCCATCTCGGATGAATCTACACTGTGGTAGGAGCCGTCATAAAGGTTTACTCCTATATCCATTACCGGAAATCCTGCCAGTATACCCGACTGCAAAGCTTCCCTTATTCCTTTTTCCACTCCAGGAATATAACCTTTGGGTATGGAACCTCCAAATATAGTATCTTCAAATTGAAAGCCTTCGCCCCGGGATAACGGCTTAAGCTCAATAAATACATGTCCGTACTGTCCTCTTCCCCCGGATTGCTTTTTGTATTTGTATTCAGACTTGGCACTTTTTTTAATTGTTTCCTTATAGGCTACCTCAGGGGTCTGCATTTCAACGCCTATCTCGAATTTTTTCTTCAGGCTCTCCCTGACCACCGATAGATGGGTTTCCCCCATGCCCCAGATTATATTCTGCTTAACCTCTGTATCCATCTCCTGCCGCAGGGTAGGGTCTTCTTCGATCAGCCTGGAAATTCCGTTATTTATCTTCTCTTCATCTCCCTTGGTCTGGGGGATGATTGTTTTGGGCAGGGTAGGGTTGGGGTACTCCACTTTGGGCAGCATTAACTGGTTATCCTCGGTTGATATTGTATCATCATTGGAGATTTCCATTATCTTAGATACTGCAGCAATATCTCCGCAGGAAGCCTCTTCTATTTCGGATTGTTCTTTTCCCTGCAGGTAAAATATATTTGCGAATTTATAAGTTTTTTGAGTGCCGGATACAAAATAGGTATCATTTGTTTTAATCTTTCCTGAAAACACCCTGAACACGGACAGCTTACCTATGTAGGGATCAGCCATGGTTTTAAAAACATAAGCGCAGGCGGGGCCGTCTTCGGAAGGCTTGATCTCTATTTCACTATCATCAGCAATCTTTTTAGCTTTAATTGTATCCCTCTCCAATGCGGAGGGCAGAAGGTCATTTATATAATCCATCAGTATATCTATTCCAAAATTTTTGCCGGAAGATACGGCAAATACCGGTATTACCTGCCCCTGGAGCACTGCTTTTTTGAAATTGGCGGCAATCTTGCCATCGTCTATTTTTTCTCCTTCAAGATACTGGTTTAAGAGCTCATCATCTGTTTCTACTATTGATTCTATAAGCTCATTATGGTGGTTCTGGGCATCCTCATTGTGGGACTGGGGTATTTTGGAGTCCTTGCCTTCAAAAGAGCCTTCACTGTATTCATAGGCTTTATTTCTTAAAAGATCTATAACCGAATTGAAGTTTTCCCCTACTTTCACCGGAACGGTAATAGGAACCAGGTTGATGTTGTAGCTGCTCTTCATGTCTTCTACGGTTTTAAGAAAATCAACGTTTTCCTGGTCAAGCTTATTTATAATGCAGAAAGATGGAAGATTTTTTTCCTTAATTATCCTCATAACCCTTTCGGTGGCTGCCTGGGCAGGAGATTTGGGATCAACCAGAAGAAGTGCGCTGTCTGAAACCTTCAGGGCTGAAAATGCCTGGCCGATGAAATCTACATATCCGGGACTGTCAATTACATTTATATGGATATCCTTCCAGTCATAGTTAAGTATTGACGAGTGTATGCTAAAGCCTTTGTTTACCTCCAGGGGGTCGTAATCTGATACCGTATTCTTGGATTCTACCTTGCCCAGTCTGTTTACTTTCCCTGAATTAAATAAAAAGCATTCGGCCAGTGAAGTTTTTCCCGTATTGTTACCGGATACCAGACAGATTACCCTTTTCTTATCCGCAGTTGTCTTGCCCATTAATTTCCTCCCCAAAATAAAAACATTGCAGTTGCAGAGCTTAATTCATAGGACAAAATATACCACAAAAACAATATTGTGTAAAAAAGTTTAACCAGTATAATAATGGGGTTAAATACAAAGCCGTCCAAAGGTTCGGCATTATATTTATAGACAGCCTAATATGTTATAATTTCTAAGAAAATAAATTAAAATTTGGAGGATATTATGTTGGCAGGAGTTATTGCACTGGTAATCATATTGGTAGTCATTGCCGTAGCCATTTTGGGTACAGGCATAGGCTATTACAATTCCATAGTGTCTATAAAAAACAAAGTAGACAATGCCTGGCATCAGATAGATGTCCAGCTGAGGAAAAGATATGATCTGATCCCCAATTTGGTAGAGACAGTCAAAGGTTATGCGGCACATGAAAAAGAGACACTGCAGAAGGTGGTAGAAGCAAGGAATTTTGGGATTAATGCCCAGTCGGTAAAAGAGCAGGCTGATGCTGAAAACATGATTACCGGCACCTTAAAATCGCTTTTTGCATTATCGGAAAGATATCCCAACCTAAAAGCAGACCAGCATTTTTCAAGGCTTATGGAGCAATTAAACGGAATAGAAAGCAATATTGCCTATGCCAGGCAATTCTATAATGACATGGTAATGAAGTTTAATACCAGGATACAGACCTTTCCGGGGAACCTTTTTGCCAGGATGTTTAACTTTAGCGCAAAGGATTATTTTGAAATAGAAGAAGCTATTGCCAGGGGTCCGGTAAAGGTAGAATTTTAATACAGAGGTGTTGAAAAGATGTATGAGCATATAAGCAGAAACAGGGTAAAAACCTATTTTATAATAGCCGGTTTTTTGGTTTTTATTGCAGCAATAGGCTATTTTGTAGGGCTGTACCTTGATTACCGTTATGGGGTAAGCGGCGAATACTCCATAATATTGCTTGTATTTGCTCTGGTGATAGCCCTTATCATGAGTTTTGCAAGTTATTACAATAGTGATAAAATTGTATTGAGCTTAACCAGGGCAAGACCTTTATCCAGGGAAGAAAATCCAAGGGTTTATTACATGGTTGAAGGTCTGTGCATAGCCGCAGGAATGCCCATGCCCAAAATATACGTGATTGATGATGGGGGTATGAATGCATTTGCTACCGGCAGAAACCCTGAAAAGGGGGTTATTGTCTTTACCCGGGGTTTGCTTGAAAATTTAGACGATCAGGAACTTAAGGGGGTTATTGCCCATGAACTGTCACATATCAAGAATTATGATATACTTCTGGGAACCGTTATTGTGGTTCTGGTGGGTATGATTAGCATTGTAAGCAATATACTGCTTAGAAGCTTTATATTCGGCCCAAGGAGAAGGAGCAGCAGGAGTTCGGGAGGAGGGCTTATTTCCTTAATCCTGATGGTAGTGGGTATAGTGCTTATATTGCTTTCCCCCCTGATAGCTACAATTATAAGGTTTGCAGTAAGCAGAAACAGGGAGTATCTTGCTGATTCCACCGGTTCCCTGATAACCAGGTATCCTGCAGGATTGGCAAGCGCGCTGGAGAAAATAAAGAACCACAGCGAGGTAAGGACAGCAAATAATGCAACCGCCCACCTGTTTATTTCAAACCCCATAGGGAAGAAGAATGCGGCAATGTTTAAAAGTTTATTTAATACGCACCCCCCGGTTGAGGACAGGATAAAAAAGCTGAAAGAGATGTCCTTGGGAGTGGGGGTATAAAACATAGGAGGTGTTTTAAAAACATGGAGAAAGGAACCATAAAAGTAAAGGCAGGCCTGGCAGAAATGCTTAAGGGCGGCGTTATAATGGATGTAACCACCCCGGAACAGGCCAAGATTGCAGAAGAAGCAGGAGCAGTGTCTGTAATGGCTCTGGAGAAGATACCGGCGGACATAAGGGCTGCAGGCGGGGTTGCCAGGATGACTGATCCTGAAATAATATTGAAAATAATGGATTCTGTATCCATACCGGTAATGGCCAAGGCAAGGATCGGCCATTTTGGTGAAGCCCAGGTGCTTCAGGCCATCGGTATAGATTATATTGATGAAAGCGAGGTCCTGACCCCTGCAGATGAACGTAACCACATAAACAAATGGGGATTCAAGGCTCCTTTTGTATGTGGAGCCACCAATCTGGGTGAGGCTTTGAGAAGGATAGGCGAGGGCGCAGCCATGATCAGGACAAAAGGCGAAGCAGGGACAGGAGATGTGCTTCATGCAGTCAGGCACTTGAGGACCATAAAAGGTGAGATAAAAAGGATTGCAGGGCTTCCTGCTGAAGAGCTTATGACCGTATCCAAGGAAATGGGAGCCCCCTACGATCTCGTACTTTTTGTGCACCAGAACCAGAAACTGCCGGTGGTAAACTTCTCTGCCGGAGGCATTTCCACTCCTGCGGATGCGGCCATGATTATGCAGCTGGGAGCTGAAGGCCTCTTTGTCGGCTCAGGTATTTTTAAATCTGAAAACCCAATGAAAATGGCCCAGGCAATTGTTGAGGCAACCACCCATTACAGTAACCCCGACGTTGTGGCCAGGGTATCCAGGGGGCTGGGAAACCCCATGCAGGGTACTTCTTCCTCAAGCCTTGACAGAGAACATATGTTTTCAGTAAGAGGCTGGTAAAATGCTTAGGGTAGGAGTCCTTGCTCTGCAGGGCGCTTTCAGGGAGCATATAATGGCTCTTAAGAGCTGCGGGGCTGAAGGATATGAGGTGAGGCTGCCCCACCAGCTTGAGGAAGCAGATGGTTTGATTATACCTGGTGGGGAGAGCACCACCATTGACAAGTTAATAACAAAATATGGTTTTAAGATTTATCTGGATAATTTTTTCAAGGCAGAAAAACCTATTTTTGGGACTTGCGCAGGCATGATATTGCTGGCAGACAGGGTTGTGGGTGAGAAGCTGGGGCTTGGCTATATTGATCTTACCGTAGAAAGGAATGCCTACGGCCGGCAGGTGGATAGTTTTGAGCAGGATTTAAAACTAAACTTTAACCATAGGGGCAAAGGTCCTGATTTCAGGGCTATATTCATAAGGGCGCCCAGGATAGTGGAAGCAGGAAAAAATGTGCAGGTGATGGGCATGATTGGAAAAAATGCAGTTATTGCAAGGCAGAGAAATGTTCTGGTATGTTCTTTTCACCCCGAGCTTGGCTCTGATTTTAGGATACACAAATATTTTATAGATATGGTTAAAAATAAAAAAAGGGAGAATTAGTATGTCAGGACATTCCAAATGGCATTCAATTAAGCATAAAAAAGCAAAAGAAGACGCTAAAAGAGGCAACATTTTCGGCAAACTAAGCCGAATGATAACTGTTGCTGCCAGGGAAGGGGGAAGCGGTGACCCCAAGGATAACATAGCCTTAGCCAATGCCCTGGCGAAAGCCAAGGAATTTAACATGCCCCAGGATAATATCGAAAGGGCCATAAAAAGGGGTACCGGAGAGCTGGAAGGTGCAAATTATGAAACAGTTATTTATGAAGGCTATGGGCCCGGAGGGATAGCGGTGTTGGTTGAAGTTTTAACTGAGAATAAAAACAGGACTGCTGCCGATGTGAGAAATCTATTCAATAAAAACAACGGGAACCTTGGAGAAAGCGGCAGTGTCAGCTGGCAGTTTGAAAGAAAGGGTTTGATAGTTATCCCCAAATCCGAATTGGCTGATGAAGAGTTTATGCTCAGCATCATTGATTCAGGTGCTGAAGATATCGAAGAAGAGGATGGCAGCTACATCATAAAGGTTGAGCCCCAGGATTTTATGAAAGTAAAAGAGTATCTTGAGAAAGAGAATATAAATATAAGTTCCAGCGAGCTGGGCATGATACCAAAATCCACTGTTGAGTTATCAAGGGAGGATGCGGGGAAGGCGCTGAGGCTGGTTAATATTCTGGATGAGCATGATGATGTACAGAATGTAACCACCAACCTTGAAATACCCGATGATATTTTGCAGGAGATAGAATCATAGAATATGGCCATCAATAAATTAAAGGTCCTGGGGATTGATCCGGGACTGGAAACTACAGGCATAAGTGTTTTAGAAGTTAAAGGCAATAGCTTAAAGCCTGTTTACTGCAGCTGCATCACCACTAAAAAAGATAAATCCATTGAGTACAGGCTCAGGGAAATATATTCATCAATAGAGGAGATAATAAAAGAATACGTGCCCCAATACATGGCTATAGAAGAAATTTTCTTTAGTGTTAATGCAAAATCTGCCATAAAGGTAGGCCAGGCAAGAGGGGTATCCATACTGGCAGCCAGCATAAATGGTCTGCCCGTATACGAATATACTCCCCTGGAAGTAAAGCAGGCTATTGTCGGATACGGAAGGGCTACCAAAAAGCAGATAAAATACATGCTGAAAAACATTCTGAATGTGGGGGAAGATTTTTTTCCTAAAAAAGATGATGCATGGGATGCCATGGCCATATGCGTATGCCATGCAAATAGCTACAAATTCAAAGAAAAAGTAAAGGTTTCAGGTAAATGATAGCAAAGCTTTGGGGGAAAATAACTGAAAAACAGCCCTCTTATGTGATTCTAAGGTGCGGGGAGGTAGGTTTTGAGGTTTTGATTTCAGCCAGGACCTATGAACGGCTGCCCGGGCCGGGAGAGGGTGCGGAACTGGATATATACACCCATGTGAGGGAAGACGGAATAAGCCTGGTAGGATTTAACTCTTTAAAAGAAAAGCTTATTTTCTTAAAATTATTAGATGTAAGCGGGGTTTCGGTAAAGATAGCCTTAAGCGCGTTTTCTGTATATGACCATGAGCAGCTGAAAGATATAATTGTAAAAAAAGAAGTTGATTTGTTAAAAAGGGTGCCTGGGATAGGAAAAAAACTTGCAGAAAGGATAGTGCTGGAGCTGAGCGAAAAGTTCGGAGCCCGGGAGGGGATTGGGCCGGTTTTAGCCGAAGACAACAGGATAGCCGAAGTAAGGCAGGCTTTAAAATCGCTTGGTTACAGCGTGAATGAAATAGAAAAGGCATTAAGGCATATAGATGTAGAGCATATTGAAGGCCGGAAGACTGAAGACATATTAAAGCTTGCTTTAAAGGAGGTTTAGGCAATTAATAAGAAAGAAAGCGATGTTAATCCCAAGCATGTAAATGAAGACGTGGATCTGGACAAGAGCCTGAGGCCACGGCTTACCTCTGATTTTATAGGCCAGAGAAAAATAATAGAAAACCTTCTGATATTTATTAATTCCGCAAAAAAAAGAAAAAAACCGCTGGATCATGTTATACTTTCGGGTCCCCCGGGACTGGGAAAGACATGCCTTGCAGAAATAATTGCCAATGAGCTGGGGGTAAATTTCAGGGTTACCTCCGGACCTGCTATTGAAAGGCCGGGTGATCTGGCGGCAATACTCACCAACCTGGAGAGTTTTGATGTGCTGTTTATCGATGAGATACACCGCCTTAACCGTTCAGTAGAAGAAATCCTATACCCTGCAATGGAGGACTACAAGCTGGATATAATTATAGGCAAAGGGCCTTCCGCAAGATCTATCAGGATTGACATTGCACCCTTTACCATCATCGGAGCTACCACCAGGATAGGGCTGGTTGCTTCTCCCCTAAGGGACCGTTTCGGGGTAAATTTAAGGCTTGATTACTATAATGAGGATAGCCTTCTGGATATAATAAAAAGGTCTGCTAAAATATTGGGGCTCAAGATAACCGAACAGGGAGCAAAAGCGATAGCCGGCAGGAGCAGGGGAACACCGAGGATAGCCAACAGGCTGCTTAGAAGGGTAAGGGATTATGCGCTTGTATACGGTCAGGAAGAAATAAATGAAGGTTTAGCCCGGAAGGCTCTGACCAAACTGGAGATAGATAAGCTCGGGCTGGATTTTATAGACAAAAAAATACTGAATACCATAATATTTAAATTCAGCGGCGGGCCGGTAGGAGTGGGAACCGTAGCTGCATCTATCGGGGAAGAGGTAAACACCATAGAAGACGTATACGAGCCTTATCTGCTGCAGCTTGGTTTTATAAAAAGGACGGCTAAAGGCAGGGTGGTTACCAAGCTTGCCTATGAGCATTTCGGAATAGAAGTAAGAGAGGACCCCAGCCTGTTTTAAGTATGGATATTAAGCAATTTGATTATCAGCTGCCCCCAGAATATATTGCCCAAAAACCCGTATACCCCAGGGATAAGGCAAGGCTTATGGTGCTTAACCGAAGAGAAGGGCATATAAGGCATGATTTTTTTTATAACCTTGGCTTATACCTCAGGGTTGGTGACTGCCTGGTCATAAATGAAAGCAGGGTGCTTCGCTGCAGGCTAATGGGAAAAAAGACCGGTACCGGGGCCAATATTGAATGCTTTGTGCTGGAAAAGATAAAGGGAAATACCTATCTGGTCCTGCTGAAACCCTCAAAAAGGCTAAAGCCGGGAAGCAGGGTAGAAGTGGGGGAATATATGTTTGAAGTAAAGTCCAAAAAAAATTATGGAAAGGCTGAAGTTGAGTTTGACCGGGAGCCAAAAGATATCTTTGAAAAGTACGGGATGGTTCCCCTGCCTCCCTATATTAAATCCCGGGGCATAGAAGAGGAGGACTACCAGACCGTTTATGCAGCCAGGGATGGGTCTGCGGCAGCCCCTACTGCCGGTCTCCATTTTACTGACCGCCTTATAGGGGATTTGGAATCAATGGGCATAATTTTTGCAAGGGTTACGCTCAATATAGGGATGGATACATTCAGGCCTATAAAAGAAGATGAAATAGAGAAGCATAAGATGCATAGTGAATATTACCAGCTGCAGGAAGAGGAAGCGGAAAAAATCAGGGAAGCAAAATCAAGAGGGGGCAGAATAGTAGCAGTAGGCACCACCTCTACCAGGGTTTTGGAGACGGTGGCTGAAAAATACGGTGACATTAAGGCTGATAAGGGGAAAACCTCCCTTTATATTTACCCCGGCTATACATTTAAAGCAACCGGGGCGATGATTACCAATTTTCATCTTCCCAGGTCTACCCTTCTGGTGATGGTAAGTGCTTTTGCCGGCAGGGAAAACCTGCTGTCTGCCTATAATTTGGCCAGGGAAAAAAATTACAGGTTCTACAGTTTTGGTGACTGTATGCTTATAATATAGGGATTATATGGGGTTATTTAAGGTTATTAAAAAAGATAGTAAGTCCAATGCAAGGACGGGACTGCTGAAGCTTGATAAGATAAGCGTTGATACACCTGTGTTTATGCCGGTAGGCACCAAGGCCACAGTAAAGGCCCTTACTGTCCACCAGCTGTATGATATGGGCTGTAAGATAATTTTGGGAAATCTCTACCACCTGTATCTCCAGCCGGGAATAGATATCATAAAAAAGGCAGGCGGACTGCACAGCTTTATGAATTGGAAAAATAATATCCTTACCGACAGCGGCGGCTTTCAGGTTTTTAGCCTGGGGGATATAAGGAAGGTAAGGGATGACGGTGTGGAATTTAAGTCCATAATAGACGGCTCAGACCATTTCTTCAGTCCCCGGAAGGTTATTGAAATGCAGTCTGATTTGGGCTCAGATGTCATGATGGTGCTTGATGAATGCATACCTTATACCCAGGACTTAAGCTATACCACCGAGGCTGCCAGAAGGACCCTCGACTGGGCCCAGACTTCAATCAAGGCTAAAAAAAATACAGGCAGCGGGGGAGCAATATTTGGCATTGTCCAGGGAGGCTTTATAAAGCAGGTAAGGAAATTCTGTGCCAGGTCCATATCCGAAATGGATTTTGACGGTATTGCCATAGGAGGCTTGAGTGTAGGTGAACAGCGGGATATAACCATGGACACCCTGGCTTATACCCTGGAGTATACTGACAGGAAAAAGCCAACCTACTTTATGGGTTTGGGTGATCCGGCTGGATTATTGGAAGCAGTAAAGCTGGGGGTTGATATGTTTGACTGCGTGCTGCCCACGCGCATTTCCAGAAACGGAAGTGCTTTTACCGATTACGGAAAGATCAATATTAAGAATAACTGCTATAAAAATGATTATGACCCCCTAAACAAAGGCTGCGGCTGCTATGCCTGTAAAAATTACTCCCGTGCTTATATAAGGCACCTTTATAAGAGCAGTGAAATACTATCCAGCATACTTTTGAGCGTACACAATATATTTTTTTTATTTGACCTTTTGGAAAAATCCAAGGACGCCATAAGGACAGATACTTTTTCCCGGTTCTATACCCGGTTTATGGCTGACTACATAAATATTTAAAATGGCATATATATTTGCAAAATAATTAAAAATGTTGATAATAGTAGTGTTTATTAAAAAAATGGGAATATATTTAAGGGGTGCATATGAGATTCTCGAAAAAAGTCATTGCCATATTGACAATTGCAGCAATGGCACTAGTTATTGGCGCAGTATCTGCAGGATGCCTGCCCATGGAGACCGCAGAGACAGGAGAAGAAGCTGAACAGCCTGAAGGGGTAGGGGGTCTCTTGGCTCAGTACGGTACATGGATCTGGCTTATAGTATTGGTAGTTGCCTTCTACTTTTTGCTTATCAGGCCGCAGAGGCAGAGGAGCCAAAAATCAAAGGATCTGCTTTCCAGCATAATACGGGGAGATGAGGTAGTAACTATTGGCGGTTTTTACGGCAAGGTGAAGGATGTCAGGGAAGACACCCTGATTGTCACTCTTTCAAGCGGTGTAGATGTAAAAATCAGCAAGAGTGCTATTTCGAAAAAGGTTGGACCCACCTAAAACATGCGAAACAAGAAGGTTCATATTTCCATAATAACCTTATTGGTAATTATTATTGGTGTTTGCATCTATTATGCTTATCCCTTCGACTCCTCCATTGAGCTTGGTCTGGACCTTAAGGGCGGAACCCAGATCATTTTAAAACCAACCCAGGAGGATATAGATGAAGTAACCGAAGAATCAATTGAGCAGGCCATGTACATAATCAGGGAGAGGATAGATGCCCTGGGGGTATCAGAGCCTCTGGTTACCAGGGATTACACCAATAATATAGTGATTCAGCTGCCGGGAGTAAGAGACCCTGACCGGGCAATGGAAGTGATAGGCAAAACCGCTCAGCTTGAATTCAGGGTACTTGAATCCATTGACCCGGAAACAGGCCAGGCGGAGCTGGGTCCTGTTCTTTTGACAGGAGACAAGCTTGCCAATGCCCAGGCGGGATATGATCCCAATGGCCGGATCATTGTATCTATGAGTTTCACATCTGAAGGCCAGCAGGCCTTTTCCGAAATAACCGAACAGAACGTAGGCAAGCAGCTGGCTATAGTACTTGACGGGGAGATAAAGTCCGCTCCGGTTATCAGGCAGGCAATTGCCGGAGATGCAGTAATAGAAGGTATCGGAAGCCTATCGGAGGCCAATGATATAGCCCTGGTCCTAAGAACCGGTGCACTGCCGGTTGATTTGCAGATTGAAGAGAATATAACGGTTGGTCCTACACTAGGAAGGGACGCATTAACCGGAGGCCTCTATGCCGGAGGGATAGGGCTTTTGCTTATAATAATCTTTATGGTCTCCTACTACAGAGGTCTGGGGTTTATCTCTGTACTTAATCTTTTTATCTATATAATCATTTTCTGGGGGGTGCTCGCTTCTCTGGATGCAGCCCTTACCCTTCCCGGAATAGCCGGAATAATTTTAACCATTGGCATGGCTGTGGATGCCAATGTAATCATTTTTGAGAGGATAAAGGAAGAGGTGCTTAAGGAAAAGTCTGCCAGGGTTTCCATAACCCAGGGCTTCAGGCATGGTATGAGGACTATTGTGGATTCAAATATAACCACCCTTATTACTGCAGCTGCCCTTTACCGTTTTGGGACCGGCCCGGTCAGGGGTTTTGCGGTTACCTTAATCATAGGGGTTATTATAAGCATGCTCACCAGCCTTGTATTCAGCAGGTCCATAATTTATATGCTTGCAGGTTTTCCTAAAGTGGCAAACCCCGGTTTTCTAGGGATATGGCGAAGAAGGGGTGTTTCCTGATTTTTAAAGATACAAATATTAATTTCGTGGGCAGAAAAAAGATATGGTATTTTGTATCTATGGCAATAATTATAGCCGGGATTATCGGTTTCTTTGCCAGAGGAGGCTTTAACCTGGGTATTGATTTTCTGGGCGGCTCTTTGATGGAGGTTGAGTTTGAACAGGATGTGGAAGTCGGCCGGGTCAGGGACGTAATGGAAGATTTGGGTTTCGGCGGAGCAATCATCCAGAGGACAGATACAGACCAGTATATTATAAGGACTACCACCCGGGATATTGAGACAAAAAATGAGATACTTGATGCCCTGGATGAAGAAATAGGCATACAAAGGCCTCCCCTGCAGGACAGGAACGTCATGCCCGGTTTTGGGAGACTTATAACCAGGCTTGCCCTGATTGCCATAGGCATAAGCATTATGGGCATACTTATATATGTCTGGATACGGTTTGAGTTCAGGTTCGGCGCAGTCGCCATTGTAGCTCTTTTCCATGATGTGCTGGTGACCCTGGGCATTTATGCCATTCTTTTCAGGGAAATAAATACGGCTACCATTGCTGCACTGCTTACCATAATCGGTTACTCCCTGAACGACACCATTGTGGTATTTGACCGTATTAGGGAAAATACTTCGGATGCAAATGATATAGGTTATTCCAGAATGGTAAACAAGTCCATAAACATGACCCTTTCAAGGTCAATCAATACTTCTTTAACTACACTGCTGCCGGTAATCCTATTGCTGGCCATAGGAAGCACTGCATTAAAGGATTTTGCCCTTGCCCTGATGGTGGGCATTTTAAGCGGTACCTATTCATCCATTTTTATTGCCAGCCAGGTTCTGGTATCATGGAATAACAGGTTTCCCAGGTTTAAAAAATAATTATGGCTACCGGGTTACATAGATGGAAAAAAAGGGATAAAAATTGTAGCCTGGAAAAACAAACAGGCAGCTGCAGCCAGGTACTCATAAACATACTTGCAAGCAGGGGCATTACAAAAAAAGAACATATAGAATCTTTCCTCAATCCAAGCCTCAAAAACCTGCACAGCCCCCGGCTGCTGCCAAATATAGAAACTGCTACCAAAAGGCTGCTTAATGCAGTAAACAATGGAGAAAAAATAACAATTTTTGGCGACTATGATGCCGATGGGGTAATAAGCCTTTGCCTTATGTATAATTTTTTAAAGGATTTAGGGGTAGAGCCCAGTACCTACATACCCAGCAGGTTTGATGAAGGCTATGATGTAAGCATTGAGTTTATAGAGAAGGCAAAAGACTTCAGCCTGATTATATGTGTTGATTGCGGAACCAATAGCCTGGAGGTAAAAGATCTGGTTAACTCATCACCGGATTATCCCGATATTATTGCCTGCGACCATCATGAGCCGGTAAATACAGAGGATGACGGGTTTTCAAAGAAGCATATAGTTGTAAATCCCAAACTGCACAGCAGCAGGTACCCCTTCAAGGATCTTAGCGGGGCTGGGGTTACATTTAAATTAATTGTTAATACCTTAAGGGAGCTTGCAGAAAGCAAAAAAGATGGTTTTGACAGCGGGTATCTAACCGGGCTGTTGGATATGGTTGCAATTTCCACCATAGCTGATGTCATGCCCCTGATTGATGAAAACCGTGTAATGGTGAAGAAGGGATTAAAAATACTGGAAAAAACCTCAAACAAGGGCCTGGCCTGTCTTTTAAAAACAGCTGTGGGAAAGCAAAGAAAAATAAACACATATGATATAGGCTTTATTATCGCTCCCCGCCTAAACTCTGCCGG
>JBNJCW010000018.1:0-30243 GCA_051744345.1 Actinomycetota bacterium | reverse complement strand
GCTGCTGAAGGAGTGGTCAAGAAAAAGAGCAAAAAGAACAATGTGCCAAACATCGATGTCTTAACCAGTGTCGAGCTTCTGCATAGTGAGGGCAAAACAGTGCTCTCCCTTATTTTCAGGCTATAGGCCAGATACACAAGTATAATCAGAAACAGGAAGTAAAAGAGGAAGAAAAGCTGTATTTTAAACCCTCCCAGGGCAATTAAGGAGTAATCGGTCATAAACCTTATAAACTGGCCCTCCCCCGCCAGCCTGTTGGTAATATTGGTCTGGGGATAGAATGTATCAAACAGGAGCACAAAAGCAATAGGGACAATTGTAAAAACCAGGTATACTATCCTGTTTTTGATCTTCTGGGGAAGCAGTATCAAAAAGATGGGTATAAGGAACAGGGTATATGCCCTGCTTACCACCGATATGCCTATAAATACCCCTGACAGGTAATAATTTTTCCTGTATATGGCAAAATAAAGGCTCAGCATTATCAAAACATAAATATAGACCTCGTAGCGGCCGAAGATATAAACCGCATATATTATAGCCGGGTTAAACATCCAGAACTTGGCGATCCTGAACATATTTTTTCTGTTCCTTATAAGGTGGATGACCATAAACAGGGCCGCAAGCTCGAACAGAAGGTAGGGTATCTTTAAAAGGAAAAGGGTTCTGAAGACATAATTGCTGGCCGCAAAACCCATCATATTCTCTATCTCTACGGTGGTGGCCCCGGTTGCGGCAGGAACAAATACCTCAGCAGCATCGGGTATAAGCGGCAGGAATATCTTCATGAAAAAGGCCTCTATGTAATGGACGAAGAACTGGAAGAAACTGGGGGAAAAATTTATACCCTGCACCAGCTGGTAAACCCTTACATGCACCGAAAGAAAATCATTATGGACCGCAAAGGGCATAAACAGAAACCTTACAAGTATCCCTCCCAGAAGTATGCGGTTAAACCTGTTTATGGACAGGGGTTTGTCCCTTATATCCTCCGGATAAAACTTCCGGTAAAAATTGGCCGCCTTATTTTTTATCCCCTGCATTTTTGCCCTTTTTGCCTGATTTGTAGATTACTATACATCCTGCCACCGAAATTATCAAAACAAAAATTGAAATGCCGGTGCTGACAAAAAACCATACCGGCCGGTACCTGAATTCTACGGTATGACTGCCGGGCTCAAGGTAGACCGCCCTGAAAAGGTAGTTTGCCCTAAAGATTTCGGCCTTCTTTCCGTCTATATAAGCGTTCCAATCCTCATCATAGCGGTCAAGGAGTACCAGGTAGGCAGGGATTTCGTTCTCTACTTCTATCTCTACCCGGTTATTGGAATAGTCAACAATATCTGCGCTTCCCCGGCAAACCCCTTCAATCCGGGGGGCATCGTCCTGCAGCAATACCGTATTGTCCAGATCCAGTTCCCTGTTTCCTGCCAGGTATGCCAGTATATGGCCGCTTTCTTCAAATGCCATGGATGTGCCCGCCAAAAACGCCCGGGGCAGATACATCTGGTTATTGTATATTTTTACCTCTTTATTGTAGCCCAGCATCAGCTCCCCATGGCCCAGGCTGTCCAGGGGTATTATGCGGGGATTTCCCCAGCCGGGGGCATCATTTTCTGTATTCTGTTTGCTGTCGGTTTCAAATACTATCCTTGCCTGCATGTCCCCGTAATCAGACAGGTCCACCCTGTGCATATACCACCTTCTCTCTTCCTCGTTCTCTATGGGGTTGATGTCCTGCTCAAATACCAGGTCTTTCTGTCCGTCCCACTGTACATATACCCTGTACAGTACCCCGTCTCCGGTTTCTTCATTCCATGAACCGGGATGTAGGGCAGAATAGAATACCAGCTCGCTTGAAGGGGGTATGCTGTAATCAAACTCCATTACTGAATCAGGGGCCACCTCAATGGTGGGTATTATATGCTCCATGAAATTCCAGGTGGTAAGCCTGGATTCTTTGCTGCTGACCTCATTTAGGTTTTTATCCATATTATTGAAGAAATATCCCATTTCCTGCATGAAGGCATAACTGGCCACATACCTGGTATTGGTCAGCTTCAGGAAATTGGCATACATCCTGTCCGCCCCAACTTTGCCGTTGGGCCTTACCCGGTCTCCTCCCTGAAAAGCAGCCCAGAACCGGGCATAATCCCAGGGTATGAACGGGTCATAGCCGCCGGTATCTTCCAGCCCAACTACCCACATTGAGTTGGGATTAAAGGTACCTCCCATAACCCCCAGAACCCTTCCCTTCTCTTCGTCCTGCTTCATGTATTCTATGCCTTCGGTTTCAAAAAATACCTGATCCGGGTCAGAAGTGGTGTTGAAGTTTATGCCAAACATAAACAGATCCAGGACAATCAGCGGAACCAGCAAAAAGAGGAAAATCTTTTTGTATCCGGTTTTTAGGGCAAGCAATAAAAATGCGGCTGTAGCTGCAACCATGGCACAAAACATTATCAGGGACAGCGTTTCCAGCCTTATCTGCTGGTTCTGGTGTAAGTTCCTGATACTTATATTAGCATCAAAGGCGTAACTTAGGCCCATTATTAGAAAAAGGAAGGCCAGGGCTAGAACAATAACCAGCAAAGCAGCCTTTTTTGCCCTCCCCGGCTGTTTTTTAAAATCCATTTTGCCCAGGCAGGAAAGCCCGTAGGCTGAAAGTACCGCCAGGCAGAAGGGAACCAAAAGCAGTATCCGGGAGATGGATGATTTATCAAAGAAAGGAATAATCTTATTGAAAAAATTAAAAATCTGGGGCACAGAGTTAAGCAGCACCGCCACAACTGCTACAGCCAGAAAGGAAAATACCGCCTTTCCCCTCTTAAACACAACTGCTACAGCCCCGAGAAAAAGTGTGGCTACGCCGCTGTAGCGAACTGCCTCAATATAATTGGTGCCCGGCAGCCAGAATGCTCCCTTTATGCCGTTTCCAAAAAAATTGGGGTTGAGCATAGTTACCAGGTAGCGGAAATTCATGTTTCCCCCTGCCCCCCTTTCCTGTACAGCCCTGAGAGAGCCGCCCAGCTCCTTGTAGAAAGGCAGTATGAAGCAAAGGCCAATCCCCAGGCCTATGACTCCGGCCAGCACAGTACCCCCTATATTTTTGCCGATATCCGAGTATTTTTTATCCTTTAGATCATAGACTGTATGGATAAGCAGAAGAACCGCTATGGCAATGGCCGTAAACTGTACCGCCTGGGCAAAACCTGCAATTACCTGCAGGCCCAAAAATATCCCGCTGAGCACAGGAAAGATTATCCTTTTTTCCCTGTAGAACCTGATGAGGAACAAAAATATGATAGGAATCCACAGCTCGCCCTTCAAGTGGTTGGGAAACTGGAGCCAAAGCACGGTATTGGCATTGAACATAAAAATCACTGCCCCAAAAAATGAGCCCAGCCTGCTTATCCCCAGGGTTTTGCACAGCACATATACAAACATCCCGGCTGCAAACAGGTGGAAAGCTATACCGAACCCAAAAGAATAAACCATGGGAATAAACAGAAAAATGAAATCAAGGGGGTAGATTATTCCGCTGATTACCCTGGAGTTATAGGGGTAGCCGCCGAAAGCGCTGGGGTTCCACATAGGCACAATCCCCTCATCAAAGCTGGCTTTAAGGTAATGCTTCATTGGGTAATAAATGTATATGGGATCAGAGAGGGTGGGGTTATAAGGCCTCTGGCCTATTTCATACTCATTCTGCTCAGACAGTGCCCAGGGATGGACGGAGGTATTTACCAGGTCTGCAGGAAGAAAGGCTTCGCCTAGAAAAAATATCTGCCATAAAAAACCTATAACTAAAATAATCAGAAGTATAGAGACTACAAGGTATTCTTTTAACCTTGACGGCTGGTTTATTTGATTGCTAAGCACTTCTGGGTCCTAACCCTAAATTTTTTATAAATTTTAGCATCTAAAGGGTATTTTTCAAACAAAAAGGTTTATAATTATCCAAATCTCTAAACCGGATTCCTGACGGCTTCCCGCTGTTATGCCCTAAGCCGTAATAGACAAACTTATGCTATAATGCTAAACTTTTTTTCATATTTCAGTTATTTTAAAAAGGCAGAATAGATGGACAAAAACAATAGCACTACGGAAATATCGGTTATAGTTCCCATATACAATGAGGAGAAAAACATAAAGGCGCTATCAAGCCGGCTTAAAGAAACCCTTGAGGGCACCGGCCTCTCCTATGAAGTGCTGCTCATAGATGACGGCTCCAGAGACTCCAGCTGGGAAGAAATGGTAAAGATACACCAGCAGGATAACCGGTTCAGGGCTATAAAGCTGAGAAGAAACTTCGGCCAGACAGCGGCAATGAGCGCCGGCTTTGACTACTGCAGGGGAGAGATTGCAGTCACCCTGGATGCAGACCTGCAGAATGAGCCTGAGGACATACCCAAGCTTATTGAGGAAATCAACAAGGGCTACGATGTGGTAAGCGGCTGGAGAAAGAACAGGAAAGAAAACTATATTACCAGAAGGTTTCCTTCCAGAATGGCAAACTGGCTTATATCTTTCCTTACCGGGGTAAGGCTCCATGATTTTGGATGCACGCTTAAGGCTTACAAAAAAGATGTAATAAAAAACACCAAGCTTTACGGGGAGATGCACCGCTATATTCCCGCCCTTGCCAGCTGGATGGGTATAAATGTCTCCGAGGTTATAGTAAGCCATAACCCCAGAAAGCACGGCAAATCCAAGTACGGGCTGAACAGGATTTTTAAGGTTTTTCTGGATATAATAACCCTGAAGTTTCTGTTAAGCTTTTCCACCAAGCCCATACAGATATTCGGGCTTTTCGGAATCATAGTAGGCACACTGGGAGGCATACTTACCCTGATTCTGATAATACAGAGGATATTTTTCCTAATAAGCCTGGGAAACAGGCCGCTGTTTATACTGGCCATATTTTTGGTTTTTATAGGCATCCAGTTTATTACCTTCGGGCTTCTGGCCGAGCTTAATATAAGGATCTACCATGAATCCCAGCAGAAGCCTATTTATTTTGTCAGGGAAATAAAGGATTAAGCGGTGAATGCTGGCAAACTATCCAGGCTGATAAGGGCTTATTTAAGCTATATCAAAAGGACCAAAAAACCAGGCTATTTCCCCTTGAGGGTATGGGTTGAGGTAACCAATATCTGCAACCTAAAGTGCCCTATATGCCCCAACAAGGATATACCACAAGAAGAGAAGGGCCTTATGGATTTCAGCCTGTACAGGAATATAATAGACCAGCTGGGCACAAAGGTTAATGATATCTACCTCTTTCACCGGGGAGAGCCCTTCCTTCACCCCGAATTGGCTGATATGATTGCCTATGCCAAAAAGAGCCCGGCCACGGTAAGGATACACACCAACGGAACCCTGCTGGACAAAGACAATACAGATAAGATAATCAAATCCGGCCTGGACTTTATTTCCTTCTCTTTTGACGGCTATGACAGCGAAACCTATGAGAGGCACAGGGTAAACTCAAGTTTTGAGGCCACACTTGATTCCATCCTTTATTTTCTGAAAAGGAAAAAAGAGCTTGGAAGCAGACTTCCATTTACCGCACTGCAGGTAATTGAATATGGGCAAAACGGTAACCAGAAAAGACAGAGGCAGGAGTTTTTACAGAGGTTTAAAAACCTCCCATTAAACAGATTCATAACCAGAAAGCCCCATAACTGGGGAGGCCTGGTTGATACCGGCAGCCAGCAGAAAAAAAACTACCTGCCCTGCACATTCTTATGGTATGCGATGGTCATCCTCTATAACGGAGATCTCCTTCCCTGCCCCCAGGATTTTCAGTCCAGGCTGAAACTGGGAAATATCAGAAAAGACAGCATATATAATATATTTAACGGAGATAAAATGCAGGGCTTGAGACAGAAAATAGCAGGCAGGGACATAGGAAGCATTTCTCCCTGCGCAAGCTGCGACCGGCTGTGGAGGGATACCTTTATGGGTCTTCCCACTGATTACCTCAAGTCTTTTTTAAAAGACAACCTGGGGGCAAGCTCATGAAGTCAAGGATAATCAATATACTCAAGGCAGTAGTAAGCCTCTCCCTTATTGCCTACCTCATATACAGGTACTGGGATGAAATTCTTGATTTCCTGACCACGGTAACCTTAGATGATATAAATTTATGGTTTTTAGCCCTGGCTGCATTCATGCATTTTACCGGCCTTATAATCTCTGCGGTAAGGTGGAAGGCACTGCTTAAGCTACATAATGTAAATCCTAGCATAAACTACCTTAACGGCTCACTGCTTATAGGGATATTTTTAAATAATTTCCTTCCTTCAAGCATAGGGGGAGATACCTACCGCGCCTATGATGCTGCAACTCTTAAAGGCAGCAGCTGGCCCAAATCAATATCAGCCATACTGGTGGAAAGGGGCACCGGTGTAATAGGGCTGGTCTGTTTTGTGATGCTGTCCCTTTTTCTGGGTTTCAGGTTAACTGAGTTTAATACCATATTCATGGTAGTTATCATATTGTTCATATTATTATCAATATTTCTGGTACTTCTCCTAAACCCCAGGCTGCTTAAGCCCTTAAATTTTTTGTTTAAGATAAGGTTTATGGCCAAAATAAAGGATAAGCTAAAAAAAATAGTGGATGCATTTTCTGTGTTCAGCAACAGGAAGGTACTGTTTATGGTGGTGTTTTTAAGTTTTCTTATGCAGTTCAATGTGATACTGCACTATTATTTTGCAGCACTGGCGCTAAAGATAGACATAAGCTTTGTATCCTTTCTGTTCATGGTTCCCATAGTTCTTCTTATAGCCATGATTCCCATATCCATCGGGGGCATAGGCATAAGGGAAAATACCACCGCCTATTTCCTGGTTACTTTCGGTGTAGCTGCCTCCAGGGCAGCCATATTACCCCTGCTTGTGCTGTTTTTGCTTCTGCTTGAATCCATCATAGGGGGGGTTCTTTTTTTGATTAAAAAACCAAAGATTGAGAAGATTGAGAAGGAGGCTCCATAAATTGCCCTAGCTTTGGTAAGCCTTATGTAATTTTTTATTGCCATCCTTTATTTCTCTTTTGAAACTGGCCCGATATCTCTGAATGTTAACTCACTGTTATGCTAGAATTAAGAACGCTCTTTATATATCTCCACTGTATTTTAAAATTTCTTCTTTAAAAATGCTGGTAAAAAAGTCTCGAATCATCTCTTGCCCTGGAGCCAAAAAATGCAATTCCCTTTATTTGCCTCTTGAACTCTTTGTTTAAGGCATCTGCAATTTCTTTTACCACGGAGCCTGCCTTTTCTGCATTTTTGTTTATAGTCACATTCTTTTGGTAAAATATCCACCAGCATTTTTTATAATTATCTTTAAATTTTAATTGATAATAGAGATGATTTAAGACGCTGGATTCTTATATAGAATCCCTCCATTTCCTGATTTCGACCACACCGTCCCATTTTCCGGCCTGCCTTCTTAATCTATTCTGCATCCTGATAGCTTCTTTTATGGCGCCTTTTTTCTTAGCATACTGCTTAATATAAAGCTCTGCTGCTTCTTGGAAAAACCTGCTCCTGTTCATCCCTTTAATTTTCCTGATCCTATCCACTTCCTGCAATATATGTTGGTCAATATTTATGTCTATACTTGTCATGAGTCTAACCTCCCAGTTGTATGAAAAATTGTTAATAAAATACATATAGAAGAGAACTAATGTACCCTGTTTTTTTTAGGCTTTGCGGGGATGCCAAAAGAAATATAGTCTTTTTGCTTAATTGATTTGTTTACCAGCGAGCAGGCTCCGATTATGTTTCCTTCTGCAATATCCACGCCATCGGTGATATTGGTAGATGCCCCAATCCATACATTCCTGCCTATATTGATGCCTCCCCTGGATACCAGCCCCTGCTCCCTTATGGGTATATCCGGCCTGGAGTAATTATAGTTTCCTCCCCCTATAATATAGACATAGGCAGATATAAGGACATCATCTGCTACCGAGACACTGCTTTCCGATAAGGCATGGATAACGCTGTTTATGCCTATCACCGTATTGCTGCCTATGGTAATATCGCCGTCCTTGCAGCTCAAGACCACATTCCTTGAAACAATCACCCCGTTGCCTATGCTTATTCCCCGGTTATCCTCTCCCTTGGCATCAATGACACAGTTATCTTCTACCACTACATTATTGCCTATCTCTATCTTCCCCGGATGCCTTATGGTAATGCCCCTGCCGAATATGACATTTCTGCCCACCTTTTTAAATACCAGTGGGTAGAACACCTTCCTCAGTGCCAGCCCCAGAGCCCCGGGAGTATTGGAAAAAAGCAAGCATACAAGCTCAAATAAAATGGCCCTGCCTATTCCCATATTCCCCAGGTAAAGCTCCCTGTACTTGGACAGGTTTGACTTTTTTTTGCCGGTTACATCTGCTTGCAGTTTTCCCTTTACCATCATTCTCCTTTATTAGCTTCAAACATCCCTACACCGGTAAAAGCCTTCTTTTTTATGCCTATGCCCCTAACCGTGGTTACCAGAGCGGGCTCCTCAAACCCTGCCTGGTCCAGCATCTGGAGGATTTCATCTGTAGTGTAATAGTTTATATGGCCCTTCTCCAGTTTTTTCCGGTAAATATTCTGAAGCTTTATGGGAAAGAACACGTCCCTGCAGGCATCCACCAGAAAAAAGCTCCCCCCGTCTTTTAACACCCTTTCTACCTCTGCAAGCACCCTTAAGGGGTCAGGGTAATGGTGGAAAGAATTGCTGCTTACAACCAGGTCAAAACTGTTCCTGCCGTAGGGGATATTGGCCGAATCAGCTGCCCTGAATTCAAACCTTGAATCATTCTTTGTCTTCTGGCGGGCAATCTCTATCATCCGGCTGGAGAGGTCAATTCCAAAGTATTTTGCATCCTCATTCTCCCTGGACATGAGTATGAGGGCATTGCCGGTCCCGCACCCTACATCCAGTATGCTTCTCTTGGAGCTTATATCCAGATGGTTGAGCATTATCCTGTGGATGTATCTAAACCAGGAGCTTATCCTGTCCGTATCATAGGTCTTGGCCCAACTATCAAATTTTTCCCTGTTTTTAGAGTTTTCCATATTACCTTTTTTTTGCTATTTATATAATATTCCGTTCTCAATTATCCATTCATAAGTTTGCTTAAGCCCCTGCTTCAGGCTTACCCTGGGCTTGTAGCCAAGATCATTCTTTGCTTTGGATATGTCATAGAGGTAATTATTGACAAAGAACAGCAGGCTCCTCCTGGAAAATGGAGGCTCCTTTTTTATAATCTTAAACATAAACTCCACCAATACGCTCATTGGGTACATGATAAATGGAGGGATGCTGAAAGGAAGGGGCTTCTGTTTAGTTAGCTCAGAAATACCTTCTACCAGATCCCTTACGGTTATCTTCTGGTCCCCGGAAAGGATGTACAGCTGGCCTACGGCCTTATCTTTCTGGGAAGCAAGCCATATCCCTTCGGCGATGTCGGATACATATGCGCTCTGCCTGTATGTAGAGCCGTTTCCCACCATAAAAAACCTGCCCTTGTTTATCTGCCTAAACAGCTTCATTGTCCGGGGGCATCGGGGGCCGTATACAAATGAAGGCCTCACCACTACTATGGGGTATCCGGTCTTCTGGTGGTATTCTTTAACATACTGCTCTGCCATAAGCTTGGTCTTCTCATAAATCGTTCCCGGCTTAAGGGGGCTGTCTTCATTGGCCGCTTTCCTTCCCATATCCTTCATAACCCCTACGGTGCTTATGTATATGAATTTTCCTACCCCCTTCTGGCGGCATTCCTCCACCAGCATCCGGGTAGCTTCCAGATTATTTTTCCGGTAGTATTCATCGGTTACCGCAATGCTTAAGTGCGCACTGGCAACATGGAAAACTATACCCATTCCCTTTACCAGCTCGGGCATCAGACCCTCTTTAAGATAATCGGCCTGGACCACTTCCAGATTTTCATTGTCCCAGATGTGTCGCAGGTTTTCAGTGTGTATATCCACTGTCCTTACTATATAGCCTTTGGACAGGAGGTGCTCAACCAGATGGCTTCCTATAAATCCGCCTCCTCCGGTAACCAGGACCTTTTCCTTTCTGGTTTTTTCAGGTACTATTTTTACCTTTTGCTTGTGTTTTGCCTCCACTATCACATTGTAGCCCTGGCTTAAAACCAGCAGCTTGTCCAGCTTGGACATAAGCTTAAATATGGGAAAAAGCTTTGAATACAATTTGTAAGCTGCACCCAGTTTTTCCTTGGAGGTGGGAGAAATGCTCTGCTTTTTTTCTTCCTTTGCCTTTTTCTTCCTTGAGCCCAGCATGTACACCATGTTTATCAAAAGCTCCACCATCTCTGTATAAAACTTGGCATAGGTTACGGCTTTGGTTACCACAAATCCATTTGCCTCCAGCAAATCTATAAGCTGCTTCCTGGTATAACCCGGCCTTTTGTGGCCGTATTTTTCCGGCCTCATCCCGAACAGGTTCTTGATTTTATTGCCTATCAGCCCGGGGCTCTGGTTGGGTACGGTAAAATAGGCTCTGCCTCCCTTTTTCAGCACCCTGCTTACCTCTTTTAAAAAAGGCTTTTCATCTTCCAGATGCTCCAGCACATCAAAGGTAACCAGCTTGTCAAAAAGCCCGTCCCCAAACTCCAGCATGTCAGCATCAAGCAGGTACACATTTTCTTTTAAGAGGTCCTTCATTACCTCCTGGTTTTCAGGCTCCAGGTCTCCTGTATGCCACTCGCCCCCCAGCTGCCTCAAGCTGTAGCTCAGTGCTCCGGTATTGTCTCCAGAGCATATATCTATGCACCTGTCACCTTCTTTGATTTCCAGGATTGATTTTAAGGCATTAAATTTTTGCTTCTTCTTTAGGGACTTATTAAACATTTGGAGTTGCCAGGGCTCACTCATATCTAAAACCTTTCTAACCTATTAAATGCCTTGATATAATTATATCTTACCTTAAAATATATATACTTGATTATAAGATTATAATACATTTTATGCATAAATATAAATTTGTTTTAGCAATCGCAGCTCTTCTTGTCCCCTGCCTGGCCTTAAGCTTCTGCTGGCCGGCTGCAAGAATTTTCAGATATGCCCAAAAAACCAGCTACAGCCACACCTGGAACCTGGAGATGATTAACCTGGCAAACTCCTGGGATATTACCAGGGGAAGTGAAAATGTGATGGTGGCTGTTATCGGCTGGGGGATAGACAAGGACAATCCCCATCTAGAAGGCCGGGTAACCGGCTCCCTGGATTATGTCACCGGAAAGGAAGAGGTTATTGACCCTAACGGGCATGACACCTTTGCAGCCGGCATAGTTTTGTCTATCGCTCCGGAGGTATCCATAATTACCTTGAGGGTAATGGACAGCGATGGCAGGGATGTGGGCAGGCTGCATGAGGCCATAACCTATGCAGCTGACCAGGGAGCGGATATAATACTTCTGCCTATCACCATCCTGGAGCCCCAGCCTGCCGAAAGCTACGCAGACCAGGTACAGGCCAGCATAATCTACGCTTATTCAAAAAATGTGAGGTTTATCATAGGGGCCCAGGGGAGGGGCGGACACCACAGCCGCCGCTTCCCCGGATATCTTTCCGGCATATACAATGTAGCAGGGGTTGATGAGCACGGCAACTATTCCCTGCAAAGCACTGCAAATGACCTTAATTTTATCTCTGCGCCCGGTGAAAACATACCTGGAATAGAAACCCCCGGAAACTGGCAGCAGATCGGGGGCACATCATGGTCCAGTGCCCACCTGGCAGGAGTGGCGGCATTGATGGTTTCTGCCAACCCCCTGTTAAATAATGAAGATATAGAAGATATACTGGTAGCCACTGCCCAGGACAGGGGCATATTCGGAAAAGACATCTATTACGGCCACGGGCTGGTTGACTGTTATGCCAGCGTCAGGGCCTCCCGGGACTGTTTATACACAAACCTTGCAGACAAGAAGCTGGATTATAAATCCCGGCCCTGCATAAATAATCTGGACATATTGTTCAACCGGTAATTTTCTATTTGCTTTAAATCAATTAAGCTTTAAAATATTAAATTAAAACTACCTCATGGAAGGAATAAAAAAATTAAAGCAGTATTCATAATCTTAGCCATATTTCTGGCAATAGCCCTTATACTTCTGGGAGGCATAATTGTTGCCGGTGCTTCTGCGGGGATAAGTACAGCAAGGCAAGAAGAACAGCAGCCGGCAGAAGAAGAAAGGGTAGAAGCCGAAGAGGAGCCGGCCCAGCCCCGTGAAGAAGAGGAGACTGAAGAACCGGCGGAAGCTCCCGAGCAGGAAATTGAAAAAATTGAGTTTTACCTGGACGGCCCCAGGGAATCAGGCATATTTCTGGGAGAAACATCAACAAACATCCAGAGGGAAGATATCCGGGATATATACGGCCGCCAGTTCTTAAACACCGGATTTGAATATGATATCGACCTAAGCGGCCTTGGGCTTGAGCCGGGCCTGCACACCCTTTTTGTTTATGCATTCACCGGCGAGGGGGATTATGACTACCGCATAAAGGAATTAACCATTGAAGGGGCTAGAGCAGATACCGGCCTAAACCTCAATGTAGACAATCCCCGCAACCTGTCCATTGTGAAGGGGGAAAATATTGAGGTAGAGGGATGGGCCCTGGATCCTTCAGCTACAGAAAATACAGGCATAAAAAAATTGCACATATTCCTCAATGGCCCCATGGACACGGGCCTGGACTTGGGGGATGGCGGTTACGGGACCATACAGAGGAGTGACGTGGCTGATGTTTTCGGCCCGCAGTTTACAAACTGCGGATTCTCTCTTGGCCTGGATGCTTCCCAGCTCAGGCCAAATGAAAAGCATTACCTCTACATATACGCCCAGAGGCCAGATGACAGCTGGGAGAAGAGAATAAGCCAGTTTTATATATATGAGAGCGACTATCACAGTAATTTATTCTTAGAGATAGACAACTATATTTCCGAGTTTACCGTAAATGCGGAAGAAACGGTTAATATAAGGGGGGCATCCTTTTATGTAAACGATCCCCAGAGCTTCTACGGCAGCCCGGATTATGCCTCAAAGCAGGTCGTATTTGTAAGCGACAGGGCAGGAGGAGGACACTTTGACCTTTACATCTCCAACCTTGACGGCAGCAATTTAAGGAAGCTTACCGACAATAATGTGGATGACCTTTATCCCAATGTATCCCCGGACGGAAAACAGATTGCCTTTACTTCCGAGGTCGGCGGCCTGTGGCAGGTGTTTATCATAAATGCTGACGGCACAGATTTAAGGCAGATAACCACCAGCAATACACTTAATGCCTACCCTGACTGGTCACATGACGGCCAGTACCTCTTCTACGAATCCAGGGTAGGGGATGTCTGGGAGGTTTACAGGATTGGGGTAGACGGAAGCAACCCCACCAGGCTGACCAACAGTCCTGAAGCGCATGACTGGCACCCGGCCACCCATCCCTTCCGGCCGCTGGTGCTCTTTGAATCAGGGACCAAGGAGGATATAAAAATCATGGATTACAATGGGGAAAATGTCCATTACATCACCAGGGATGACCAGAGGAACAGGGTCCCCTATTTTGCCAGGGACGGCAGGACCATAGTCTACAGCAGATACCTGGGAGCCAGCGGTGAGGTATTCATAATGGACATAAACGGAGAGGTGCTTGCCCAGATAACCGCTGATGGGGGTACCAATACCCACCCCATTTTTTCTCCCGATGATAAATACATCGGATATGACTCCAATGTCAGCGGTAAGGAGCAGGTTTACATATACTCCTTTGAGGAGGATTCGGTGTTTAATGTAATAAATGATTTAGATAATAACTACAAGGATCCCTGCTTTATATTTGAATAGTTGCAACCAATTGATGCCCATGATAAAGATTTATCTGGTGGGAGTTGGCTGTGTAGGCAAAACAGCCATAGGGAATTTGCTGGCCCAGGAGTTGAATTTTAAGTTTTATGACCTGGACCAGAGAATAGAAGAGCACTTCGGAAAACCCATTGAATACATCCAGGAGGATTTCCTAACCCCCCGCGGCTACAGGCATGAAACCAGAGTAGTATTGGAAAAAATGCTTTCCAAAGAAGAGGATATGGTTATAGCCTCCTGCCCTTCCGGACTAAGGGATGCCTACTGGAGGGTATATAAAAAAGCCAGGGAAAATAAGGGCAGTATACTTATTTCCATTCATCTTGTTGACAAGCCTGAGAATATACTGGAACGGATAACCTTTTATGACAGAGACTCAAAGCTGATAGATAAAAAATTAAATAACAAGGAAAAGAAATATTACATGTACAGCATAAAAGAAGACATCGCTTTCTTTAACCGGTTCAACCGGAAGGCGGATTATAGGTTTAATTTGGAAGGATTGGGCTTTGAGCAGATACCAGAAAAATTGGGGAAATTTATAAGGTCAAAAGCAAAAATTTACCCTGAGTAACACCGGATGCAGCTTACCAGGTCTAAAAATATCAGCCAACTGATTTTTTGTATACAATATTGGTCTGGTTCTAAACGGGAATTTAAAAATCAAGATTAATTCCGGTATTAACCTATACCCTGCTTCTAATTGACAATGCAATTTCCCGCAATAATCCACTGAAACACTAATACCGGAGCCTGGTTTCCTCAGTATAGGTAAATACTTCCTGCTTTTACTTGACAGAATAATTTATAAGAATTTGCTTTTGGATCCCCAACCTATAATCCCCCAAAAGCCGGCATATTTATTATTATCGGAGACAATAATGACCACTGGTCTCAAAATACCTGATCAGAAAGCATGTGAAATAGAAAAAATAATTAAAAAAATCAACGTTCAGGCTATATTTTATGGCAGGCACCTATACTGTCATCCTGTAAAAAACCTAGCGTGAGTTTATTATAAAATTTAATACAACCTTACAGAAACCCTGTACCCATAATGGTTTGAAGAGATTTCAGTTGTATACACTAACACCCTTAATCTTTGAGTAGAGGATTGGTATTCAAATACTCCAGGATATCCGCCAACCTTGTTACTTTCTCTAATGTGTCCCTCGCAAACCCTAACTCTTCTGCTCTTTTACCTAAATAGATGAGGTTATAATCAGACAAGTATATCACCACCCTGATCAGTTATTTCGAATAGTTTCTCTGGCACCATCAGTTCCCATTCACTGTTACAGTAGCTATCTTCATTAGTTTCTCTTATTAGGTATCTTCTACTCTTTCCGATTTTCTGTTTACAGTATTCAATAAACTCCCGGGAAAGCTGCATGTCTTTTCCATAATGTTCAAGTAGGTAACCTGCCTTTTGATATAGAGCCTGGGTGCCATAAGCGTCTAAATATACTTTCAACTTATTTTCATCCAAGTAGTGTATGCCTTCCAAGCAATTGAGAAGTTCCTCAAACCCACCGATTTTATTGAAATCTCGGATGCTGTCTATGACGGTTCTCTCCAATTCAGTTATTTGAACACCAGTAGTATTTTTGGTCTCTACCACGCCTTCTTTCATTCTTGATGCGATGTATTTAAAGGTTATATGATCAAATCCAAACGCTCGAAATTTGGTCTCAGAAGAGACATAAACTTCATAAAATACTTGATTGCCCAGTCCATAGTATTCAAAGGCACTATGGTGAGAGATATAGGCCGTGTCCGATGCCGCACAAGCAATCTGATAACGAGTAGCCACCACCTGCCCTGTCGTCGGATTCACAGGAGAGTATATATTCCTTCTTATTTTTCTTACCAGACCCTTCTTCATCAACCGATCAAGCTGTGAATAGGCCGTCTTCACATTCCCAGTCAATTTTTGAACCTCATCTATAGAGAAAACAGGAAGTTTCGCCAATTCATTATAGACATTTACTTAAATCACCACTTTTTACTTTCATCTCATTTTTCTTTATATTCGAAGATCTGCGTACCATTTTTAAAAAATATAGTCCCCTTTGGATGTAAATATATAGCTTATCATTTTTTATTTTTAGCACATTATTCTTTAATATTAAAGATTTTCGTTCTATTTTTAAAAAAACATTTCTATTTTTAGTATTGTTCTTTAGACTCCAGAGTTCTACATTCAATCACAACTGTGCGTGTAACTGGTCTGCTTGATTGATTATGATGATCTTGCCCGTTGTTTCAGTCCTGGTTTTTCGAATGTTTGTCCTTGTTTTGGTGGCAGAACAGTAGTCTGATAGAGATCGCTATTTACAGATGAAAAATAACCCGGATGGATACAGTTCAAATCAGTTCGCATTTGGCTTCATGGTCACCAAAATTCCATAATTTAGATCCTAGGTAAAATAATAGCAACTTGTAGTAAAATCCTTCCTTATACGCTAGAGGAAGAAAAGATATGTGGCAAAGTTAGCAATGAAAGAAAATATATTTGTAAGAAGTCACACTCAACCCTGAGAAGAAGAACAGGTAGATTTTGGATACCTTGGTATGAGTAAAGGTAGTGGTAAGAATAAGAAGACCTGGGTATTTAACAGGCGGCTATGGCATGGCCGGCTTAACTATTATGAGAAGGAGTATGACCAGAAGGTTGATGTATTTATCAGATGCCGCAAAAACGCATCTGATTTTTCCTTTCAGCCTTTGCATTGATAAGACATTCTATGGAAACAAAACTACCAATAGAAGAGGTTGTAGAAAAAGTGCTGGCAGAACTTGAAAGGCTAAACTATTTCTATAACTCAATGTGCGGATTCCGTGCGTTTTACAAAAAAGTTATCTCGTTTGCCAGAGAAAGAAAAGAAACCTATTTTTTTAGAAAAACTTGGCAGGGGTTTCTTAAAGGAAAAATATGGCTGCACAATCGACTACTGTACCAAGGCCATGCCCAAACCCTTTAAGGCACCAATAAGAATGATGAGGGTTTTAGGAGTGTAGAAGAACCCATATGATAAGGGATCAAAGAATCAAAAAGGACTCCAGAACCGGGCAGACAGATGAACCAGATTACCCATAATAAAGTGGGTTCCATATGTTTTTTATGTGCTTGCCTTCCTTACCCTTCTGGGCATATAGAACTGGGGAAACTTTATGGATGCCCCCAGGTTGAACCCTATCCACATTATCCATATGTACCTAGAGGATATGAGGTAGTACAGGAATTCCGAAGGGCTCTGCCTTATAACCGGCAGCTGGGTTATGATATCTACTACAGGGCCTATGCTTATCATGCTAAGAAACAGTACAGGTATAATGGAAAGCAGGATAAAGCCCCTTATGTCCCAACTTGTCCTCTGGTACTGGGTCCTGGTAAAAATCTGGGTCAGGTTTCCCATACAGAAGCCAATGACGGTAAGAAGAAAAAACCTCAAAGAGGTTAGCATCAGGGGGGTAAGTTCGATAAACTCTTGGACCATTTGCAGCAGCGGCTCCAGCAATATGAACATAGCCAGGTATACCAGCAGCACCACTATATTTAAAAATATTAAAAATCCTCTAGCCATCTTCCCTATACATTTAATTTCATTACCCTTATAATATTCCTAATAACAATAGCAAAAAAAAGATATGTTTAAAATAGTATTTTTTAAAATAATATATTATGTGGTTTTTTTCCTCATATTCGTTTTCTCCATACTTCTTTTCTTAAAAATGATGGGCACCGATTTTTACCACAGCTACCTCGGGCTTTACCTTGAAAATACACTGCCTTTTTTATTTAGATAACCCCTTTGGTCTTAAAAAATATATTTTTGATAAGGTAAACCAGCCCTCCCAGCAGCGCATTAAACAGTATGATAAACAGTATTATGAAGGAAAAAAGGGCTGCCTGGCTTTCTGTAGCCCCGAAAGTTTCCACCAGAAAAGCCAGTGCATTTTCCCTTATCCCTATCCCCCCGATGGTTATGGGTATGCTGGCTACGATTGAAGTAAAAGGCACCACAAAAAGGAAAGCAGAAAAATCAATACTCAGTCCCTGGGATCGGGATACAAACCAGTAGCTGGTAATTAAAAAAAGCTGTATTATGAGGCTGTAGGCAAAGCAAATAAGAAGGTGCGTTTTTTTACCCTTATAACTTAGAACTATTTCCCTAAATGACCTTACCTTAGGCCTTACCTTTCTAAGCAGCCTGAATTTCTCAAACAGCCTGTCCACTTTAAAAACATAGGGATTTATAAGTATGGCCAGAAGAAGGAACATAAACACAAACACAATTATCAGGCTTATAACCATATTCGGGCTGAGGACCGCATACATCCCAAAGGAAAAAGAAAACAGAAGGAAAATTGCCCCGGTAACCGAGCCTATGGATCTTTCCAGCACTACCGTGGAAACCGTTTTGGTGGCGGTTATGCCCTTGTTTTTATCCAGGTCATAAACCCGGTAGGCATCCCCGCCCACGCTGGTAGGCAGTATGTTATTGTAAAAGAAGCCAATCATTACCGCCTGGAGTAAAAAGAACCGGTTTATATAGATACTCTGGGCCTTTAGCAGTATGCCCCACCTGAACACCATCCCCGCTATTCCCAGAAAATACAGAAAGAGGGCCAGGCCCAGATAAAACAGATCAAGCTGCCTGGCCTGCTGGGCTATAGCCCTGAAATTATCCAGGTTCCTGACAATCAGGAAGGTAATAAGGCCGACACTTACTCCTAACCTGATAGCAGTTCCCACTGCTTTGTTTATCTTAGCCATGGCTTAGGATTTATAGTCATTGAGCAAAAAATCTTTTAGCGCTTCTTTCCAGTCCCTCATAAAGAATATATTATTCTTCTCCAGGCTGCGGTTCTCCAGCACTGAATAGGAAGGTCTTTTGGCCTTCCTGCCCAGTTTGCCGCTTCCTATGGGCATTAGTTTAACATCTATGCCCATTATGTTAAATATCTGCCTGGTAAACTGGTACCAGGTACACTGGCCCTTATTGGTGGCATGGTATATGCCGTAGGCTTTGGCTGGTATCAGCGCATATATGCATCGGACAAGATCCAGGCTGTAGGTGGGGGTGCATACCTGGTCATCTACTATGTCCAGCCGGCTGTTTTTGCCGGCTGTGTTTATGATGGTATCCACAAAATTTTTCCCAAACCTGCTGTATATCCCCGTGGTTCTTACAATATAATAATTGTCAAGGCATTCCTGTATCAGCTGTTCAGCCTGGTACTTGGAGTCTCCGTATACGCTTAAAGGGTTGGGCAAATCCGTTTCCAGATAGGGGGTGTCTTTTTTGCCGTCAAAGACATAGTCGGTGGAGATAAAAAGAAAATCAGAGCCATGCCTTTTGGCTTCCCGGGCCAGGTTTTCGGTCCCCCTGGTATTTACCCGGTAGCATAATTCTTTTTTAACCTCACAGCCGTCTACATCGGTGTATGCCGCACAGTGTATAACCATATCCGGCCTGACCTTTGCAAACTCTTTTTTTACTGCAGCAGCATCAGTTATATCCATGTCCAGGTCATAGCCGTATACCCTGTACCCGGAGCCTGCGGTATCAATTAGCTGGCTGCCCAGCTGGCCACGGCTACCAGTTATCAGTACCTTCATAAATTTGGCCAATCTTTTTAATCTTATAAAATGGCATCGCCAGTATTATGGTGGACAGTATCCCCAGAATCACCGTAAATACCAGGTTTATGATATGGTAGTTAAAACCGACTATTATAGCAATATCTTCACTGAAGCCAAGCATGGTAAAAACAGCCACAAAAGCAAACTCATAGGTGCCTAGGCCCGCCAGGGCATGCGTGGGAAGCACCGCTGATATCTCCGCAGCGGCAGTAGCCAAAAATATTACCCAGTAATTAAGCTGCCCAAACCCGTATCCCATAGGCCGCATCAGGGCATGGATCATAAAATAGTAAATAGAAAACTTAACTAGCCTTATCATTACCGAGAGCAGATACACCTTCCAGTATATCTTCCTGGACTGGATAACCTCTATGTTCTGGTTTGTCTCTACCAGTTTCTTATAAAGATAGCTTATAACCTTGTTTTTTCCCCAGTTGGTCTTAACCAGTATCCAGTTTATGGCCCTGATCACCACCCCCACTATCTTGGACAAAAAAAACAGTATGGTAAGCGAAGCTGCCAAAAGCGCTGCTGCTATGAGCATAACCGTGGTGGAGGATACCGCATAACGGTTTATGCCCACTATGATTATGGAAATGACTATAAGGGAAAAAACTATTACCATGTCAAACACCAGAGCTACCGCCAGAGTGGAGGCCCCTATTCCTATAGGAAACTTAAACTTCCTCTTGAGCACATACACATAGGAAAGCTCGCCTGTCCTGGCGGGAAGCACCATGTTGAAGGCATTCCTTATATGGGACACAAAGAACAGGTCTATAAGCCTGATCCTTTCTGAACCGATGAGTATCTTGCTCCTGTATCCGCGGAGGAAACCGTCAAAGAACATCATGGAGAGCCCCAGTATCATGGTAGGCTTGTATATATTTATGAAAGCCTCTACTATCCTGGACACCTCCACCTGGTTTAACAGATACCATACCAGGAAGATGCCAAACCCTACCACCACCACCACATTTACTGTTCTCAGGATTATATTTATTCTCTTTTTCCTTTTTGATTGTTGTGCCATATGTATTTCTGTTATGCTCCGCGCATGTAATTAGAAAGATACCTGAAGCTCTGCCTGGGACTTTTGAAAAAATGGTAAAAAAACTTGGACATAAGATAGAATGGGCCCTTCCTTCTGGGCTTTATATTCATTTTTTTATGGACATCCTCTAAATCATTTTCATCCATCTTTCCCCGGTAGGCGCTGTATATGGGATCCCTGCAGAAATCTATAAGCGGCCGGCATACCTTCTCCCACCTGTACTCGGGGACTATTTTTTCTATATTTTCCCTGCATTTTTGGTAAAAATCCTTATCATCTGCCAGCCTTACCATTGCATCCCTGAGACCTTTTGTATCTTGAGCTGCAACCACCAGGCCCAGATCTTTTTTCTGTATGAACTCACTTAAGCTGTCCCCTTCAGTGGATATAATGGGGAGCCCCGCCCACAGGTAATCCAGCATACGGGTCCTGAACGAGAACCTGGTTTCTATCTGCTCGGGATGGGTGATTATTCCTGTATCTGATTCCAGCAGGTAGTTCTGCCTCTCCTCATAGGGCACCCAGCCGAAGTTAAAGAACACATTTTTGCCGTATACCCCCAGCTTTTTGGCCAAATTTACCGATTCGGTAACCAGCTGAAGCTCCCTTACCTCCGGGTTGGGATGTTTTACCCCCATAAAGAAAAGCTTTATGTCCTGCCTCTCCTGTCCTAACTGGGCCATAGCTTTTATCAGGGTGAGGGGATCAAACCAGTTGTATATGCCCCCTCCCCACAGTATGAGAAAATCATCAGGCCCAATACCTTCTACCACTCCTTTTAGAACCTGCCTGGTATGCATCGGCTTTTCTGAGGGAAGCCCGAAGGGTACCACCTCTATCATCTTTTTCAGGGTGGGATCCTGCTGGTAGCTGTAGGGATTTACCCTGTCCAGGGCTGCAGCCATTCCCAGCCAGAAATCCCTCTGCCTTTCCGATGCGCACATGAAAAAGTCTCCGTAATAGAACTGCTCATTCAGGTTATAGTGTACCAGCTTATGCACTTTGAGCCTTTTTTCCATGGGCTCATTTTTGTATTCAGCCAGTACCGCCAGATTGTAGGGGTCATAGATATCCATCACGAGGTACTTGTCTGATTCCTTGATGGTTGCATACCGGGAAAAAGTAGTTCCTCCGGTAAGAACTATGTCTGCCTCCTCCAGTATGGATTTGAGGCTGGCCTCATCGGTGTATTTTTTTACGGTAAAATTATCCGGCTCCAGGTCGCTGTCATTGGGCACCGCCAGGATAACATTCATATGTTCGGCAAGCACCCTGGCAAAATTCCATACCCTGATGGCCGGCCCGGCCATCTCCCTGGATACAACCTCACTGGTTATTATAAGGAGTGTCCTTTTTATCTTTTTTTCAAACATCTGGTACAGTCCGGTGGATTTCAGCAAATTTATCTGGTTCTGCTGGTACTGGGGGTCAGGGGATACGGCCAGAAACTGGCCCTTGAAATAGGAAAAGATGGCCTTATCATCCCTTCTCCTTACCGATTGTATCTTCTCTCTTTTTTCAAGAAGTCTGGGAAGGTTTTCAAAGAAATCCTTTACTGCCATAAGTGAGCTCAGCGGCTCTTTACCTATGGATACGCTTTCTGCCTGCCTTTCCAGCTCCTCTTCCAGCTTGCCTTCCTCTGCACTTAACTGGTAATAGCTTTGGTAATCAAACTTTATATCCACAAACAGGCGGTTAAATACATTTCCCCAAGTAGCAGCCAGCGCCCTTGCCAGGTTATCATCATCATAGTTTTTAAAAACAGAAAACAGGGAGTTTCTTTCCTTCAGGAACCTAAGCTTGTCCTCGCTGAAAGAAGCCGAGGTCCCGTGGTGGGTATGGTATACAATGGACCGGGGGCAGAACACCACTTTATACCCTAAAACCCATAGCCTCCACCCAAAATCAACATCCTCATAATAAGCAAAGAAATCCTGGTCAAAACCACCGCTCCGGTTAAATACATCCGCCCTTACCAGCATGGCGCCCCCGTTTGCAAAAGGCAGGTACAGGGGGTTGTTATGGCTGTCTTTTTCTACAGGCTGGCCATAATCTATCTGGAAGCCCTTGCCCTCAAAGTTTATCATGGCTCCTGCAAAATCGATCTGCTTTCCGTCTGAAGACAGTACCTTCGAGCCGGAGGCGGCAATCTCGCTTTCTCCCATCAAAGGCCTTACCAGCTCGGTGAGCCAGTTTTTATCTACCCTGGTATCATTGTTTAAGAATGCAATATATTTTCCCCCGGCTGCTTCTGCTGCCTGGTTATTGGCCGCAGCAAATCCAAGGTTCCAGCTGTTTCTGATTACTTTTACCCCGCTAAATTCCGTGTTCAGAAATTCTACCGAGCCGTCAGTTGAGCCATTGTCTACCACTATCACCTCAATTTTTTCTCCAGGATAATCAAGCTCCCTTATGCTGGCAATGCAGTTTTTAAGGTAGTCTTTACCATTAAGGTTGGCTATGCATACAGATACGCGGGGATAGGTAAAAATGTCTTCCATCAGACAATCTCCAGAAATAAATTGTAAAAAGTTAGCTAAATTATAGCAGAGAATCTAGGTTAGACAAAATATTTCCCAGGGGGGATCTGCTGGAGCCCTGTTGCTTCTTCTTTATCTAAAAATTAAAATTTTTTCCATTGGCAGCTTTTTTCTTGCCCTGGGCTTAAACTGCTCATCCCTGTAGCCCACAGAAATAAGGCTGGCCACCCTCCAGGCAGGGGGAATCTTTAGTATCTTTTTTAATTTTTTCTCATTGAACCAGCCAATCCAGCAGGTGGAAAGGCCCAGTTCCTCTGCCTCCAGCACCATATGCTCCATGGATATACCCATATCCAGCAGGTGGTATTTTACCCCGGAGGCCGCTTCGGCTATCCAGTGGGTTATTATGTCTTTTCTGACCGAACAGCCCACGATAAGGCAGGGAGCTGTTTTCGCCCATGTATTTATGGCACCCAGGGACTGTTTTACCGCCTGCCTTATGAGATCCTTATCGGTAACGGCCACAAACCTCCAGGGCTGTTTATTTGAAGCAGACGGCGAAAGCCTTGCCGCTTCAGCCATCTTTATAATCTTTTCTTTCTCCACCGGCCTGGAGCTGTATCTCCTGATGCTTTTTCTCTTCTTTATAATTTCAAACAAATCGCCCATATTATCTCTCTCCTCTTGCAGTATTAAACCAGAATCGCTCCATAAATTAAAGCAGCCAAAAATCTTGCAACTTCGGGTAATCCTTAAATGAATAAGCGGTATTTTTTTAATAATACCCCGTAGGGCAGCCACAAACGCTTTTTATATATTTAAGTTGTTAAAAGGTTAATACCTTATCGCTTTCAATAATCCACTGGCCAATTTCAGGCATGCTGCTGATCTCTGCCCCTTCTACCAGTTCCAGACCTTTTAATCCCCTGGCCTTGGCGCATGTGCCGCATATTTTTACTTTGCCCCCTTTAAACAGTACCGCATTGAGCATGGTCTCAATATTGTAATATCCCTTGGGGACGTCCTGGTTGGCAATAGCGCTGGTAGCTGAATCTGCCATCAAGAATATCCTTACCTCCGGTTTGGGTTTCATCTAAATCACCCCTTAATATTTTTCAGGATATCGCTGTTTTTTCCAAGGTTCTTGATAAGAACTTCCCTCATCAGGTCACAGGCCTCGGTGATCCTGGAATCAGAAAGCCTGTAAAAAACATTTTTGCCTTCCCTTCTGGAAAGCACTACACCCTTCTCAACCAGTATGCCCATATGCTGGGAAAGGTTGGCTTTGCTTATGCCCACCACTTCGGTTAGCTGTGTAGCCGTAAGCTCACAGCCCCGCAATGCATTGATTATTTCCAGCCTTTTGGGGCTGGCCAGGATTTTACATATATTGGCATGCAGAATAAAAATGTTACCCATATCAAGCACTTATTCAGTTTAACAGTTTAGCAATTTATTAACAGTTAAACCGTATTGGCTATTGCAGTCAAGAGCCGTTCGCATTTTTTTGGCAATTTGAAACAGGCAGGGTAAACTGCTTGTTATTTTATAGTAATCAGATGGGAAAATCTTTGTATTTTTCTTTATGCTTATACATCTTCTGATCAGAAATTTTTAGGTATTGGTCAATATCTTCCTTACCTTCAGGGGGTATCTTGGCCATTCCGTAGGCAAGGGAAACCTCCTTGCTGGCCCTGGTTAATTTCCTGTTGATTTTTTCAAGGATTTCTTTGGCTTTTTTCAGGTCACAGTTAACCAGCAAAACCACAAACTCATCTCCCCCAAAACGGAATACGGAATCAAAGTTTTTCCTGAGTGATTTTTTGAGTATATCCGCAAAGCTTATCAGCAGTCTGTCCCCTGCAAGGTGTCCGTATTTATCATTGATAGACTTAAAATTGTTTATATCCAGTGACGCCAGCACTATCTGGTAGCCCAGCCTGTTTGCCCTGTTTATTTCTTCTTCTATCTTTTCATAAAAGAACCTCCGGTTATAAAGGCCGGTAAGCAAGTCCCTTATGCTCCTTTCCTTAAGCATCTGGTTTAGCTTTTGAAGTTCCTTGTTTTTTATTGCCAGCTCCCTCTGCATATTTACCAGTTCATTGTTCAGCCTGGATATCTGGTCGAAGGCATCACTGACTAAATTGGCATCCCTGTTGCCCGCAAACATAGCAGTCTCTTTGGAAAGGGATCTCAGGATGTTTGCCTGCTCATTATTTACAGCCGCAACCTCTTCAAACATATCATTTAGTATGGTATGGGCATTGCTGATAATCATAAGTATGTGTTCCCTGTATTTTACCCCGCTGAAGGAAAACGGCTTTATCCTACCCCCAACCACTATATTCAGCTCATGGTTAAACAAACTGTTTTCTGAATTTACAGCTTCCAGGAAAGATAATGCCTTATCCCTGCTGCCAGTATCTATGAAACTGGTAAAATGGCTGCCCTCCAGCTTCTTTTTACCCATGTACATCTTGTCGCATATAACCTCATTTATGGTTCCGTCAAAACCGCAGGATATTATTAATGATTTTACCGGTTTGCCCATTTTAGAGTCCCGCTATTTTATTAATCCCTGTAACCGAATTCAGGAGGTCCTGCCCGAACCCATCTGCTCCGACTTTTTTCCAGAGATCCCTGGACAGCTTAAACACATATCCCCCCACAAAAATTTTGGTATCTCTGCACCTCTTATCATCCCGGATAGCTTTTATCTGCTGCTCCACTTTTTCCACATGGAAGGTCATGGTGGCAGAGAGCCCCACCGCCCTTGCCTTTTTGTCGACTATGGTGGCTACTATGCTCCCAGGCGGCATATTTGCCCCCAGGTAATAGGTGTCCCACCCATCGAGCTCCAGCATGTCAGACACCATCCTTATCCCAATCTCATGCAGCTCTTCGGAAACACAGGCGCCAATAAAAACTGCTCCCTTTTTCCCGGTACCGAATATATAGGGGTACAGCTGGGACATGATAAGCTGGGTAGAAGCCGTACAGTAATGTTCCTGGGCAACCGAAATTTTTCCCAGCTGCCACAGCCTTCCCAGCTCATACTGTACCGGCTGAAATATTTTTACATAGATATTTTCTATCCTTACCCCTTTTTTGACCAGGCCCATTATCAGCTTGCTTGCCTCCATCCTGTTGTTTTCAAGAAGAAGGTTTAGGTATTCCCTGCCCTCGCTGCCAAAGTCTCCCTTATCCAGAAAAGAAGGCAGCTCGGTAGAAAACTCATCTATCTCTTTTACAGCATCATCTATATAACCGATAGCCCGGCTCTTTATATCCTGGGGCATTGCCTCTCCGGCAGCCTGCCTGATAGCCGCCAATACCATCTTTATATGGTCCGGGGAAACGCCTATGGTAGGCATATACACCTTTCCCCACCTTAAGGCGCTAAGCAAAAGCTCCGGAGAGGAAAACATCAGGCTTTCTGCCAGATAGGCCAGGTGGTAGCGGGCGCCTTTCCTGTACATGTCTTCCATTCCTTCATCCCATTCAATATTATATTTCTCCCTGATTTTAGAATGGGACTCCATTATTTTTTCTGCCAGCATCACCTTGTTTTCTTTAATAAACTGGCCGGCTTTCCTTTCGACAGAGGACATAGTTTGCTCCCTTGGGACAAATTGTTATTAAAAGTTTGATATAAGTATATACGATAAGCCCCTATATACAAATAAATTCGATATTTAAATAGGCTGGTTTTTGCCCCTTTTATCCCTGTCTTTTTAGTTTCCGGCCGGATATAGGGATAAAATATCAATAAACAATTTATTTTAAGCACCAACTAATGTAAAATGTAAAAAACCAGATATTTATATTATTATGGACGAAATTAATATTGCTTTCATAACCGACCGGATGATCAAGGGCCACGGGGTTGACCTGGTTGTGGACAGGATGGCTGACGGCCTGGCAAAAAAAGGCTACCATACCAGGGTGTACTGCAATTACCATGATGAGACCTTCACCAAAAGAAAATCCTACAGGATAACCACCCTGCCCTATATAAGGCCGGTAAGAAACCCTGTTGTCTATGAGCGGCGGATAAGAAAGCTGGTCCCCTATTTTAACCGGAGAGATATAGACCTTTTTGTAATCCAGTCCTTTCCCTTCTACAGCCTCATACCCAAGCTAAAAAAACCGGTGCTGGTGGTAGACCACGGCATAATATCCACCAAGGGCATGCCGCCTAAAAGGAGGCTTTTTTACAAATACCAGCAGCTGAGCCAGAACCTTTCTTATTTCAGGAAGGCAGAGAAAATAATAACCGTATCCAGGTTCCTGCTGGACAGCCTTCCCTCTTCCCTTAAACCCAGGACATCGGTAATATACAATGGCTGCAACCATTACAGGCTGGCAGACATACCCGATGAAGAGAGTGTTGCCAGGTTCAGGGAAGAGAAGGGAATAAGGCCCGGTGATGTGCTGCTTCTCTTTGTGGGAAGGCTTAATATAAGCAACCAGCCTTACAAGGGGGTGGACGAGCTTGTGCACATCCACCACCACCTCTCTGCAAAAAGGGATGATATTAAGCTGATGGCTGTAGGCTACGGAACCGAAAACGATGAAGCCCTTTTAAGGAATCAGGGTATTAAGGTAATAAAAAATGCTCCGGAAGGGCTCATGCCCATGATATACAAGGCATGCGACATATACATTACCTGTTCAAAATGGGAAGGGTTTGACCTGCCTGTAGCCGAAGCCCACAGCTTTAAAAAACCGGCGGTATGTTATGATATCGGGGCCCATCCTGAGGTAGCCAGGGACGGAGTTACCGGTTTTATCGTAAAGGACCAGGCCCAGTTTATCGAAAAGCTTACCCGGCTTATAGAAGACAGGGAGCTGAGGAAGAAGCTGGGGCAGTCCGCCCACCAGTTCTCTAAGAATTTCCACTGGCAGGATACTGTGGACAGATACGATGGGCAGATTAAAAAGATCCTTGGCCTGAAGGATACCGACATAACCCCCCGGGACTTTGCCCGGGAAAGAAAACCGGCAGAAAAACCGAAGGTCGCTGCCCTGGTGGTAAACTATAATTCAAGCTTTGAGTGCCTGGAGGAATGCATTGCCTCCCTTAAGGCCCAGACCTATTCAAATACGGAGATACTCCTTTTTGACAATAACAGCGCCAATGACGTTGTGCCCAGCATAAGGAAGAGGTTTTCAGGACTGAAGGTTATAAGGTCGACAGAGAACCTGGGGCTGGGCGGGGCCATTAACCGTGCACTGGAAAGCATAGACAGCAAATATGTGCTTATATCTAATTTTGATGTGGCCTATGACAAAAGGTTTGTTGAAGAATGCGTTAATATGATAAGAGGCCTGGACAGGAAATATATCGGGCTGGCGCCCAAAATCAAGTTCTATTACATGCGTGATTTTATTGAGAGCGTGGGAACCTATCTGGATAAATCCTATTATATAGGGTATCAGGGCATAGGCCAGCTGGACCTGGACCAGTACGACCGGGATGAAAACATATTCGGCCTATCCTTTACTTCAGCCTTTATAAAGACCAGGATCTTTTCTGAAGAGGTGGTGGGAAGGATTGACCCTACCTTCTTCCTTTTCTATGAGGATATTGACTTCTGCTACCGGGCCAATCTTTACGGCTACAGTTTCAGGTCCTGCCCTTCTGCAATTGTATACCACAAGTATGCTTACAGTTTCAGGGACGCAGCCACCGGCTGGCAGAGGAGGTATTACTACCAGAAATTAAACCTTTTGAGGACACTGTACAAGAACGCTGAATCCCCTAACCTTTACCGGGTTAAAAAAATAGAGCTGGATATACAGAAGCAGAACCTAAAGGATGAAAATTTAAGGCCTATTGCCAGAAAAGTTGTAAGGAAATTTAAAAAAAGCATGCCCCACCTTAAGAAAGAGCGGGCCAATATACAGATGTCCAGGAAGGTTTTTGACGAGGATATACTGAAATACTGCTGGGGGGAGAGCAACTTTTTTGATTTTGTGGAAAATACCCCCCATTATTCCCTGACTAACCTGCTCAAAACATACCAGAGGCTTTTTGCGCTGCTGGGGAATATGAAGTATGAGGAATACATTTCTTATCTTCAGAACCTGCAGCAGACCAAGTTCAGGATAGAGATAGACAAGGTAAGGCAGCTTTTACACAGCAAGATGGAATACGAAAGGCTGTCAGTACATAATTTCATTGATAAGCTGAGCTAGCATGCGAATAGGAATTGAAATTTCAACCCTTGCAAACCACGGCCACGATATCGGGGCGGGAAGATACATATTCAACCTGGTAGATAACCTCCTGGACATAGACACCCGGAACCGGTATACGCTTGTGGGAAGATATACCACCGGCAATCACTTAAAGAAGATTGATGCCCTGGCTAAAAGCAATGCAAAGCTTAAACTGTTTAAGGCCAGCGAAAAGAGCCTCAGGATATGGGACAGGGTAGGCTTTCCCCCTTATGAGCTCCTGGGTTTTAGGGCTGATGTTTTTCACTGCCCTGATTTTATGGTGCCCCCCACATGGGCCAGAAACATTGTGCTTACCATAAATGACCTTGCATTTGTAAGGTTCCCTGAGTTTAACTTCGAATGGTTTATAGAAAAATACACCCGGCTGGTAAAGGCCAATGCCATGAGGGCACAAAAGATAATCGCCATATCCAAAAGCACACGGAATGATATTATAGAATTCTTTGGCGTACCCCCTGATAAGGTATCGGTAATATACCCTGCCGCAGATGGGATATTTAAAAAACTAAAAAACCCTGATGCCTCAGTGCCCCGCCGCTATAATACAGGCAACGATTATATACTTTCCGTAGGAACGGTTGAGCCCAGGAAAAACTACCCCCTGCTTATAAATGCCTTTGGCAAAATAAAGGGTGACTTTCCCCGCCTTAAGCTGGTTATAGTGGGAAGGACAGGCTGGAAAAGCGAGCCCTCCTATAAGGCCAGGGAGGACAGCCCCCACAGGGAGGACATACTTTTTTTAGGCCGGATAGAAGACAGTGATCTGGTCCACCTTTATAACCAGGCTAAAGCCTTTGTCTACCCTTCCCTTTTTGAGGGCTTTGGGCTTCCGGTGCTGGAAGCGATGAGCTGCGGGGCTGCAGTGATTGCTTCCAATACCTCTTCCCTGCCGGAGGTGACAGCCGATAGCG
>JBNJCW010000017.1:0-33119 GCA_051744345.1 Actinomycetota bacterium | reverse complement strand
ATCCTCATAACCAGCCATTTCGCCGGCATATTCATCATGCCCCTGATATCAGGGGAGCTGGCTGACAAATTTGGGAGGAAACCGGTATCCTGTCTGGGTTTCGGCCTTTTTCTGTTAGGGCTTTTAGCTGCAATACTGACTTCCAATATCTATATCTATACCTTTGCAGTATTTCTGATAGGCGGAGGCTTCGGGATAATAGAGGGAACCATGACCACCATTTTGGTGGACCTTAACAGGGATAATGAGAGCATGGTAATAAATGTATCTCAGGTCTTTTTTGTAATAGGGGCGCTTTCAGGCCCGCTGATGGTGAGCCTGTTTCTCTCCAAAGGCTATGACTGGAAAAGCCTCTATGCTATTTTTGCAGCCATATCCTTGATATATTTGATATATTTTGCCCTGCTTCCTTTCAGAAAGGCTGCCTATTCTGCAGGCAAATTAAAGGGGACTATTGTGATGAAGCTTCTTAGGGAGCCTTTGATGATGCTGTTTGTCCTGAGTATCCTGATGTATGTGGGAATAGAGCAGGGTATATCTTTTTATATAAATACCTATATAAAAACAATGACCGTATCGGAATTTATTCCCAGCCTGATACTTTCAGCTTTCTGGGGGTTCATGATTGCAGGGAGGCTCTCCTGCGGTTATTTAAGCAAAAAGTATAATGCAAAAAAAATAATTATTATCCTTACCATTTTTTCGGCAGCAGCACTGCTGGTAGTTATTTTCAGCACCGGCTATATTTTTGCAGGAATCGGATTCTCCCTGTTAGGATTTGGATTATCCGGGATATGGCCCCTTATAATGTACCTGGCTTCAACCAGTTATCCAAAATACTCCGGCACAGCGATAGGAATTATGATGGCCTCCTCCGCCATGGGGGGAATGATAATCCCATTTTTGTCCAGTGCAGCAGGGGCTGCATTCGGAACGGATGCAGGGATAGCCAGCCTACTTCTGCCGGCAGCAGTGATTGTGTTTAGCCAGCTGTTTATAATTAGAAAGTTAAAAAGAAATTAACCTAATTATAAAGGTATAATTCGTTTGAAAATGGTTTTAGCCTGGGAACTGTTTCAATACCTATGACGGATTTCAATTCCATCTGATGGGAATCTCTCATCCAGGGAATATATGATGCTGCTGCCGGCACTGCGTGCTGCTGCCCATAGGATAGCATCGGCAAAAGATACACGGCCAGAAGGCCGGCAGAAAAGCAGAGCTTGAAGCACTAGGGCTTTCTTCAAACAAAAAACTGATATATTCTTCTTCTGAATTAAGGTTACCAGATTGTCAACCACCTGTTCCCGCGGTACCTCGTATACTGATATTAAAACATATGCGGTTTCTGCTAATACTACACCGCTAATTTCAAGGGATTTTTCACTGTCTATAATTTCAGCAGCCTGCTCTGCTAATTGAGGAGGGTCTCCAGTGAGATAACGAACTATCATGCTGGTATCAATAAAACAAACCATCTAGCTTGGTTTCCTTCCATAATCCTTCTTTACTGCTTCATCCCAGGCATGTTTGCGGGACTGATTCCACTCTTTGCTGTCGGCAATGCTGGTTTTAATATACGGCAGAAGCGATCCTTTTAGAGACTTTTTATGTTCTGGAGGGACAAAATAAACTTCCAGGTGGTCACCTGCCTGCCTTTCAATTGCTGCCCAACCTGGCTTTATCCCCATCTGTTCCCTTATTTCCTTAGATATGACAATCTGGCCTTTCGGTCCTACTTTTAACGTCATAGTATAACCTCCTAATTATAGTATGACTAGATTATCATAAATATACTTTGAATACAAGATTCAGTAATATTTATGATTATTCACCTGGAATATGGATACAGAACAGGGTCAGGTTTGGAGCTGGTACTGGTATTTATACAATTTATAGTATATCCCCTTTGCTTTAAGCAGGCTGGCATGGGTCCCCTGCTCCAAAATCCTTCCGTGGGAGAGAACCAGGATCTTATCCACGTTTTTGATTGTGGAAAGCCTGTGGGCTATGATTATGGTGGTTCTGTTTGTCATTATCTTTTTTAGTGCATCCTGTATCAAAGCCTCTATCTCCGAGTCTATGCTGGAAGTGGCTTCGTCTAGAACCAGCAGGACCTCGGGATTAAATACAATAGCCCGGGCAAAGGCTATGAGCTGCCTCTGGCCTACCGAAAGGATCTTTCCCCTTTCCTTTATTTCCTGGTCATATTTGTGGGGAAGCTTCTGTATAAACTTGTGGGCATTAACGTATTTGGCTGCCTGTATTACCCTTTCCCTGGATATGGAGGTATTTCCCAGCCTTATGTTTTCCAAAATACTTCCTGAGAAGAGGAAAACATCCTGCATGACAATGCCTATATGCTTCCTGAGGTCTTTTAGCCCGTACTCCCTTATGTCTACACCATCAAGGCAAATTCGCCCTTTCTGTATGTCATAGAACCGGTTAAGTATATTTATGATGGAGGTTTTGCCCGAGCCGGTTGCACCCACGAATGCTATGCTCTGGCCGCTCTTAAGATTGAAGTTGATATCTTTTAACACATAGTCCTGGCCGTTGTAGGCAAACCATACATCCTCAAAGGCAATATTGCCTTTGATTTTTTTAACCTTTACCGGATTATGCGGTGAAGTTATGGACGGTTTTGTTTCCAGGATATTGAATATCCTCTCCGATGCGGCTATGGCTTCCTGAAGTATTCCAAATTTTTCACTCAAATCACTTATGGGGTGGAAAAACTTCTCTATATACTGTATGAAAGCCACTAGGGTTCCGAAGGTTAAAACCCCCCTTATGACCTGGCCTCCCCCGTACCAGATGAGAAGTGCTACGGCCAGCGTACTTATGAGGGTAACTATGGGAAAGAAAACAGCATAATAGAATACGGTTTTAAGGTAAGCTTGCAGGTAGTCTTTATTAAGTTCCCTGAATTCCTGGTTGCTTCTTGTGTGGCGGCCAAAGATTTTTATGGTATTTATGCCCGATATTGCTTCCTGGAGGTAAGAGTTTATGGCTGAAATTTTCCCCCTTATAATCTTAAAAGTCACCCTTACCTTGGAACGGAATATGAAGGTAGCAATGGCTAAAAGTATAAGGACCGAAAATGTTATTACCGAGAGCCTGAAATTCAGGCTAAGCATTATAAGCATTATGCCTAAAATCATGAATATGTCCCCAAAAAGGGTCACGATGCCCGAGGAGAGCATTTCATTTAAGGTCTGCACATCAGTGGTTACCCTGGTCATAATACGGCCTACCGGATTTTTATCAAAAAAAGACATGGGCATCTTGTGTATGTGGTTAAATATATCCATCCTCATATCATACATTATTTTCTGACCCAGCAACTCGGTAAGGTACTGCTGGAAATAACGGATTACAAACTCCAGCAGTATCACCAGGCCGAAAAGCAGCACTATATTCATAAATCCTTCAAGCTGTCCGGGAGTGATATAACTGTCAATGGCTACCTTGATAAGGTAGGGCCCCAGTATCTGGAGGCCGGCAGTTAAAAGCAGCATAAATACAGTAAAGGAGAGCAGAAGCTTATACGGTTTTATATAGGCAAGAAGCTTTTTGGCGGTTTTTCTGTCTATGCTCTTCTCTATTGCTTTTTCTTCCTGTATGTCTTCTATCATACCTCTTCCTCCAGCTCTTCGGAAAGTTTCTGCCTGTAGTAAAGTTTCCGGTATATGCCGCAGCTTTTAAGCAGTTTGCTGTGGCTGCCGCTTTCCGTAATCTCTCCTTCATCCACGACCAGTATAAGATCAGAATCCTTTATGGTGGATATCCGGTGGCTGACTATAACCGTAGTTATATTACCCGTTTCATTCCTCAAGTTTGCCAGAATCTTTTCTTCGGTGTCTGTATCTATATTTGAAAATGAGTCATCAAGGATAAGCAGCGAGGGCTTCATGGCCATCGCCCTGGCTATGGCCAAACGCTGTTTCTGGCCGCCGGACAGGGTTATCCCCCTTTCCCCTATAACCGTATCGTATCCCTGGGGAAACTGGGCAATCTCTTCATGGAGCTGGGATACCCTGGCTGCATGCTCGATTTTTTGCCTTATCTCTCCTTCACTTAATATGTGGATGTCCCTGCAGCCAAAAAGTATGTTTTCCTTTATGGTTTTAGAAAAAAGGAACGGTTCCTGGCTGACATAGCCGATATGGGAGCGCAGGATATCCAGGTCTATGGACTTAAGATTGTGGCCGTCCAGGCATACCTGACCCTTCTGGGGGTCATAAAGGCGGACCATGAGGTTAAGCAGGGTGGATTTGGCGCTTCCGGTAAAGCCCACTATCCCTGCCTGCATTCCCCCTTCTATATTAAAACTAATATCTTTTAGGACCCATTGGCCGTTGCTGTGGGTAGACAGAAGTTTTGAGTCCATAATATTTTTCTGTATGTAGTCATCATAATTCTTTTCATTTTCGTACCTGAAGAAGACATCCTTAAATTCCATATCACCGGTAATTTCCTCCAGGCGGACTGGTTTTTTGGGGGTTTTAATTTCCGGTTTGATGTCCAGCACCTTATTAATCCTTTTCATGGACACAGAACCCCTCTGCACCAGGTTTATGACCCATCCCAGGGATATCAGGGGCCAGGTAATAGACCCTATATATGCTGAAAACTGGACAAACTGGCCTAAGGTCAGGGTACCTTCAATAACCTGCCTTCCTCCTACCAGCAGTACAACAAGGGTTCCTACACCCCCCACAAAAATCATTGCCGGCCAGAAAGCAGCCCTGATTTTAGCAAGGGAGAGGTTCCTTTCTATGTATTCCTGATTAAGGCCGGAGAATACGTTTTTTTCATGGTCTTCCTGGGTGAATGATTTTACCACCTTTATGCCTGCTATGCTTTCCTGGGTCCTGGCAGATAGGGTCGCGTACTGTTCCTGTGATGCCCTGAACCTGGTGTGGAGCATGGAGCTGAGCTTGCTCACCAGAATGGGGAGGATAGGTATGGCTATCAGTGAGTACAATGACAGCCTGGCATTTATAAGGAACATAACCGTTAGGGTAGAGACAAAAACAAATATGGTATTAAACAGGTTAAGTATTCCCGGGCCTAAAAAATTCCTTACCGCTTCCAGATCATTGGTTGCCAGTGCCATTATGCTTCCCGTCCTGGTGTTGGTAAAGAAAGATGAGTGTATCTTTTGCAGGTGTGAGAAGAAATCTGTTCTTATCGAATACTCTATTTTTCTGGAAATGCCTACAAGGAGTTTCCTCATATAGAACCGGAAAACTCCCTGGGCAGAAGCAACAGCAACCAGAAGGGCGGCCAGCACCAGGAGGTTTGTTTGCTGGGGCTCCTCCCTTATGCCGTCTATGGCCATTTTAATTATCCAGGGTATTAGCAGGGAGAGCAGGTCTGTAAACAATATAAAAAGGATGCTCCCTGTAAACGGCCCCTTATGTTTTTTTAAATACTTAAGTAAAGTTAGAAGGTTTTTAATTTCCGGCTCCTGTTAAAATTTTAAGTTTAGATTATATAATTATAAGAATAACAAGTAAAATGAAAAATAAAGTGGGTATTAAGAATAATAGTAAAAAACATTTTCACTTAAAGTGAAAAATTTATTTTGAATTTTTATAAAAATAATTTATAATACTATTGACAGAATAATTTTTATTATATAAACTAAAAACAGTTAACAAGGTCGGTGAATAAAATTGTTTAATGAAGAAGATAAAAGCTATCCTATAGAGCTGGTTGCTGAGTTTTTAGGGGTAAACAGCAGAACACTTTACTATTATGAAAAGTTTACCCTGGTTTGCCCTCTAAGGAGGGGCAGGAAGCGTTATTACTCCAAGGCCGACATAAAATGGCTGGAGTTTCTTAGGGAGATGATGTATGAACAGGGCATGAATTTGAGATCCATTATCGTGCTTATAAAAAGAAGGGACGAGGTAGTTATGGAAAAGTGTCCTGAAGACGTTGTTGACTGTTTTAAAAATTATCTGGTGAAAAAATTTGATAAAAATTGGTAATAAATTATTAGAAAAGGAAGGTAGATATATATGGCAAAAGCAGTAGGAATTGACTTAGGTACCACGAACTCATGTATCGCAGTAATGGAAGGGGGAAAACCCACGGTAATAACCAACAGCGAAGGGGGAAGGACTACTCCTTCGGTGGTCGGCATTACAAAAAAAGGAGAAAGGCTTGTGGGCCAGCTTGCGAAAAGGCAGGCGGCGCTGAATCCGGAAAATACCATTTATTCCATTAAGAGATTTATCGGAAGGAAATACAGCGAGGTTGAGAGTGAAAGGAAAATAGTTTCATACAATGTGATGAAAGGCAGAAATGAACTCGCTGAAGTTAAAATGGGGGATAAGGATTATACCCCGGAAGAAGTTTCAGGAATGATATTGCAAAAATTGAAAAGGGATGCAGAAAGCTATCTTGGGCAGGAAGTAACCGATGCAGTTATAACTGTTCCTGCATACTTCAATGATGCACAGAGGCAGGCAACCAAGAATGCAGGAAAGATTGCAGGGCTGAATGTGCAGAGGATCATTAATGAGCCGACAGCAGCGTCCCTCGCTTACGGGCTGGACAAAAAGAAGGAAGAGAACATCCTGGTATTTGACCTTGGCGGCGGTACTTTTGACGTATCGGTGCTCGAGGTTGGAGAAGGGGTTTTTGAGGTAAAGGCCAGCCATGGGGATATGCACCTTGGCGGAGATGATTATGATGACCGTATTATGAATTATGTCGCCGAGGAGTTTAAAAAAGAGCAGGGCATTGACCTCAGGAAAGACAGGCAGGCACTGCAGAGGCTGATAGAGGCGTCAGAAAAAGCAAAGGTTGAGCTGTCGAGCGTTACCGAAACAACCATCAGCCTCCCCTTTATAACTGCTGATGCCAATGGCCCCAAGCACCTGGATACGAAGATAACCAGGTCCAAGTTTGAGCAGCTTACAGCAGATCTTACAGAAAGATGCAAGGGCCCGCTGGAGAAGGCATTGAAAGATTCAGGCCTTAAGTCTGAAGAAATAGATGAAGTGATACTGGTAGGCGGTGCTACCAGGATGCCGGTTATACAACAGCTGGTAAAAGAGCACACTGGCAAAGATCCTAATAAGGGAGTAAACCCTGATGAGGTAGTAGCGGTAGGTGCAGCTATCCAGGCAGGAGTTTTAAAAGGTGATGTTAAGGATGTAGTTCTTCTGGATGTAACTCCGCTCTCCCTGGGTATTGAAACCCTGGGCGGGGTATTCACCAAGCTTATAGAAAGGAATACTACCATCCCTACCAAGAAGAGTGAGATATTTACTACCGCTGCCGATAACCAGACCAGCGTGGATATCCACGTTCTTCAGGGGGAAAGGGAGATGGCCAGAGACAATAAAACCATTGGCAGGTTCAGGCTGGATGGAATACCGCCTGCTCCCAGGGGAGTTCCTCAGATAGAGGTGACCTTTGATATTGATGCCAATGGTATTGTAAATGTATCAGCAAAGGATACTGCTACCGGCAAGGAGCAGAAGATAACCATTACCGCTACCTCACACCTCTCAGAGGATGAGATAGACAAGATGGTAAAGGAAGCAAAGGAACATGCTGATGAAGATAAGAAGAAAAGAGAGCTTATAGATGCGAAAAACAATGCTGATAATCTAGCTTACTCTTCAGAAAAACTTTTAAAGGATCTGGGGGATAAGGTTCCTTCAGATATGAAATCCAGGATAGAAGATCAGATAAAGGCAGTAAGGAAAGCTTCTGAAGATGAAAATCTCGAGCAGATGAAGTCGGAGACTGAAAAGCTGCAGAGCATGCAGAATGAGCTCTCACAGAAGCTCTATGCACAGACAGGAGCAGGAGGACAGGCCGGACCTGGCGCTGGCGGGCAGCAGGCTGGCGGACAGCAGGCTGAATCAGGCCAGGAAAGCCAGGATGAGGATGTCATAGATGCTGAATTTGAAGCAAAGGATGAAGATAAGTAAAACTAGACTTTAGAAAGGGGGATTGATTATGCCAATAGTAAGATGGGATCCATTCAGCGATCTGGTACAACTTAGAGATGAGATCGGAAGATGGTTCGAAGGAACGGAAAGGCCGAGAGAAAGGACTTCTGCCGTTTGGGCTCCGGAAGTAGATATCAGGGAGACAGACAAGGAGATAAGCATCAAGGCAGATCTCCCTGGCATGAAGCTGGAGGATGTTGATGTTTCTGTAGATGAGAACCAGCTGATAATAAAGGGAGAAAGAAAGCAGGAGAAAAAAGAAGAAGAGAAGGATTATGTAAGGGTAGAAAGAAGCTATGGTTCATTTTACAGATCATTTAATATCGGCGTTCCGGTCAAGGAAGACCAGATAAAGGCTTCCTACAAGGACGGTGTTTTGGAAATAGTTGTACCAAAAGCAGAAGCTAAAAAACCTAAAAAGATTGACATTAGCGAAAAATAAGCTTCTGATAAAAACTTATAAGCGGTAAAATACCTGCCCATAGCTTTCCAAAGCTGTGGGCTGGTATTATTAATAAAGATAAATGGGTGATTGTTTATGGTGGAATATAAGGATTATTACAAGATATTGGGGGTTGGCAAAAATGATTCCCAGGATGAGGTAAAACGGGCATACAGGAAGCTGGCAAGAAAGTACCATCCTGATGCCAACAAGGACAACCCTCAGGCCGAAGAGAAGTTCAAGGAAATAGGGGAAGCTTATGAGGTATTAAAGGACCCCGAAAAAAGGAAAAAGTATGACCAGCTTGGTTCCAACTGGGAGCAGTACCAGAATGCCGGTTGGCCGGGTGGCGGCCAGAAGAGCTATACATATGACTTCGGCGGCCGCGGCTTTAATTTTGGAGATCTGGGCGGAGGATTTTCTGATTTCTTTGAGATGTTTTTTGGCAACCAGGCAAGAGATTTTGGAGGCTCTGGTTTTGGATCCGGAAGGGGCGCTCGGACCGCCCAGGCGAAGGGCCAGGACCTGCAGTCGGGTATTACAATAACCCTGAGGGAAGCCTATTTTGGAACCCAGAGGTCAATAAGGCTGCAGAAGGAGAAAAAAGCCCGTACAGTAAATGTTAAGGTGCCCGCGGGCATTAAAGATGGAGGTAGGATAAGAGTTTCCGGGGAAGGCGGTCCCGGCCAGGGCAGAGGCCCCAGCGGGGATCTCTACCTGGTGGTGAATATCTCCAAGCATCCTTTTTTCACCAGGAAGGGGGATGACCTCTACTGTGATGTACCGGTAACTATCAAGGAGGCGCTGTACGGGGCGAAGATAGATATACCCACTTTTGATGGTAAGGTGATGGTTAAGCTGCCCCCCAGGACACAAAGCGGTAAAACGCTGAGGCTAAAAGGCAAAGGTATGCCCAGGCTTAAAGGTTCAGGGAATGGAGACCTTTATGCCAAGGTTAAAATTATGCTGCCTGAAAACTTGACAGAAGAGCAGGAGAAATACCTGGATAGCTTCGCTAAAACCTATAGCGAAAATCCAAGGTCCAGGGTTGTAGTATAAAAAGAGGTGATTTTTAAATGCAAATAGATAAATTTACAATAAAGGCCCAGGAAGCGCTTTCCAGGGCTCAGAGATCAGCATCAGAGAATGGGCACCAGTCCGTTGAGGATTTCCACTTAATGGATGCAATGCTCCAGGACAGGGAGAGCATAATAGGTCCCATACTCAAAAAACTGGAGACAGATGCTGAGACTTTAAGGGAAAAATTAAAAAATATAATTGAAAAGCAGCCCAAGGTAAGCGGCGGTGCAGCCCAGCTTTACCTGGGGTCTGGTTTAAACGAGATACTTAATAATGCCTTCAAAGAGGCAGAAAACTTAAAAGATGAATATGTAAGCACCGAACATATATTGATTGCCATGGCACAGAGTTCCGGCAGTGTAGGCCAGATACTTAAATCCATGGGGGTTACCAAAGACAGGATATACAGGATACTGGTGGAAATAAGGGGAAACCAGAGGATTGTTGACCAGAACCCTGAAGAAAAATACCAGGCACTGGCCAGATACGGAAAAGATATTACCGAACTTGCAAGGAAAGGAAAGCTCGATCCGGTTATAGGCAGGGATGATGAAATAAGGAGGGTTATACAGGTACTGTCCAGGAGAACCAAAAACAATCCTGTGCTCATAGGGGATCCGGGTGTGGGCAAAACAGCTATAGTGGAAGGGCTGGCCCAGAGGATAGTTTCGGGAGATGTCCCTGAAGGGTTAAAGAATAAAAAAGTTATTTCTCTGGATATGGGCTCAGTACTTGCAGGAGCCAAGTACCGGGGGGAATTTGAGGATAGATTAAAGGCGGTACTAAAAGAGGTATCTAAATCAGAAGGCAGTATAATCATGTTTTTGGATGAGCTGCATACGGTAGTAGGAGCTGGAGCTGCCGAGGGTGCAGTTGATGCTTCCAATATGCTAAAGCCCATGCTTGCCAGGGGCGAGCTTCATGCTATAGGGGCTACCACCCTGGATGAATACAGGAAACATATTGAAAAAGACGCAGCGCTGGAAAGGAGGTTCCAGCCTGTGCTGATAACCGAGCCCAGTGTTGAGGACACCATTGCCATACTCAGGGGCATCAGGGAGAAATATGAGGTGCATCACGGGGTAAGGATAAAAGATGCCGCCCTGATATCTGCGGCGGTTCTTTCTGACCGTTACATCTCAGACAGGTTTCTTCCTGACAAGGCTATTGACCTTGTAGATGAGGCCGGATCAAGGCTGAGGATAGAGATTGACAGCATGCCTACTGAAATTGATGAAATCGAAAGAAAAATGAAGCAGCTGGAGATAGAGGAGCAGGCCCTAAAGAAGGAAAAGGACAAGGCATCAAAAGATAGGATGGCCAAGCTTCAAAACGAGCTTTCCAACCTCCGGGAGAAAAGCAACAGCATGAAAGCCCACTGGCAGCAGGAAAAGGATATCATACAGGCTATCAGGAGCTTAAAGGAAGAGATAGACAGAACCAAGACCGAGGCCGAACAGGCGGAAAGGCAGGCAGAGCTGGACAGGGCAGCAGAGCTCCGATACGGTAAGCTGCTGGAGCTTCAAAAAAAGCTTGAGGAAAAGAATAAAGAGCTTGCTGCTATGCAAAAGGAACAGAAAATGTTAAAAGAGGAAGTTGATGAAGAAGACATTGCGGAAACTGTCTCCAAATGGACCGGCATACCTGTCTCCAGGCTTATGGAAGCCGAGAAAGAGAAACTCCTTCATATGGAAGGAAGGCTGAAAGAAAGAGTGGTTGGCCAGGACGAGGCCATAACCTCCATATCCGATGCCGTTAGAAGGGCAAGGGCGGGGCTGCAGGACCCCAACCGGCCGATAGGCTCTTTCATATTCCTGGGCCCTACCGGCGTGGGCAAAACTGAGCTTACCCGGGCACTGGCAGAGTTTCTGTTTGATGATGAAAGGGCTATGGTCAGGCTGGATATGTCCGAGTATATGGAAAAGCATACAGTTTCCAGGCTGATAGGCGCTCCTCCGGGTTATGTGGGTTATGAAGAGGGGGGTTTCCTTACTGAAGCAGTAAGGAGGAAACCGTATACAATTGTACTGCTTGATGAGATTGAAAAGGCCCATAATGATGTATTTAACATACTGCTGCAGATCATGGAAGACGGCAGGTTGACCGATGGCCACGGCAGGACGGTTGATTTCAAGAATACGGTAGTAATAATGACTTCCAATATTGGAAGTCAGTGGATAAGAGAACTTGATCAGAAAGATGAACAGGAAATGAGGAGCAGGATAAACGAGGCCTTAAAGAACCATTTTAAGCCCGAGTTCCTAAACCGTGTTGATGACATAATAATTTTCCACAGGCTGGGCATAGGGGAGATCAAAGAGATAGTAGAGTTACAGATTGAGAATCTTAAGAAAATACTGAAAGACAAAAAACTGAAATTAGAGGTAAGCGATAATGCCAAAGAGCTGCTGGCAAAAGAAGGATTCGATTCCGTTTATGGAGCCAGGCCACTTAAAAGGGTGATACAGAAGGAAATACAGAATGTGCTTGCGCTGAAGATTCTGGATGGTGAAATAAAAGAGGGAGACAATGTATATGTCGATGTCACCGGCCCCGAGGGAAGGAAACTCTCTTTTGAAGTAAAATAAAACAGCTGCTTGCTTTTTTGAAAATAATGAGTATCATAGTGCCCTTGTTATAAAATTATAGTAATGAGGGCAATAGAGATGCAGATACTTTTGTGGTCAATATTAATATTTACGGCCATGGTCATTTTGGTGAGCATGGGAACCTTCAGGCTGGTAACTACAGTTAAGGGTAAAAAGATAATATCAGCAACAATATGGTTTCTGGAGGCAGCCTTATCCATTACCGTGGTGGCCAAGATCATACAGAATGCTACCAATACGGCTATGGTCTTATCCTATGCAGCCGGGTTTGCTTTAGGGCTTTATATTGGAATGCTTATCTCGGATAAATTATCCAGGGATATTTACAGTACTAATATAATTTCCAAAAGCTTCAGTGCGCAAATAGAAGAGTCGCTGAGGGATGGAGGTTTCGGGGTTACCTGCTATAATGGTTCGGGAAGAGAGGGAGATTTAAAGATACTGAATTTAATCAGCAAGAAAGAGCATCTTCTGAGAATAAAGCAGCTGGTAAACCATATTGATGAAAGTTCTTTTATAATAAGCCATACATTGTCGGACTCAAAGGACGGGTTTGGCGATCTGCATAAAAGCAGGAAGGTTTTATTACTTAATAACAGCAGGAGTGATTAAGAGATGGATATGCTGGTATGGGTGCCGATTATCTTTGTGGGAAGGGTTATAGATGTCAGCCTGGGTACCATCAGGTTTAATATGATAATCAGGCGGAGGAAAATATTTGCAGCGGTTATAGGTTTTATAGAAGTGACAATCTTTATAGCGGTGATAGCCAGGGTGGTACAGGACCTTAATAACTTCTACGGCATACTGGCTTACGGCGCAGGTTTTGCTGCGGGCACCCTGATAGGCATAAAGATTTCCGAAAAGCTTTCCAGGGACCTGATTAGCACCAATATAATTTCTAAGATGCACAGTGAAGAGATAGAGGAGATGCTCAGGAAAGAAGGGTTTGGCGCCACCTGTTATCATGGTACCGGAAAAGAGGGCGGAGTAAGGATAATTAATGTAATCTGCAGGGAAGCTACATTGTATAAGCTAAACAAAATAGTGTCCAGGATAGATCCCAATGCCTTTATGGTCAACCATACACTGGAGGGGCTCAGGGGAGGTTACGGATACGGGCTTAAGGGAAAGAAATAAATCAGCTCTCTGCTGACTTTTTAAGGTAATTATCTTCAACGGAAAGATTTTCAGATATTTTCCTAGATTCAGATTCCAGCTCAAAAAATTCTTCTTCCAGGGCACGTTGTATGTCATCTATTATGTGCTTGTAGGTCTTTTTGTCTGCCAGGCCTTTAACATTTTCCATTATGTTGCTGGCAACCGGGTAAATGGGTTCTCCTATAAAAATATTTATTCTCCTGAAAGCATTGGCTATTAATGAAAAAATACCCTCAAATACCCTGTTCTTCCCCAGCCAGCGGTTGCCGGCAGGGCCCTTTATCAGGTTATGCATGTATACCGGTATTATGGGTAGTTTGGTCTTGTAACTCAGATATGCAGCCCCCTTATTAAGTTCAGAGATTTTGCCTTCCTTGTTTAATTTGCCCTCCGGGAATATGCCGTAGAAAAACGGCTTGCCTTTATTCAGGGCAAACAGCTCCCTGAAGCTGTGGATATTTTTGCTGAATTGTTTTTTGAATACCGGAATGCTGTTGGTAAATTTGCGCATAAAAAAATTGGTAAAACGGAATCTAAAATTTTCGCTGTCGGCAATAAAGTATATCTTTTTCTTAATAGCGGTTAATATGATTATGGGATCGGCTCCGGTGGTATGGTTGATTGCCAGTATTGCCGGCTTGTCTTTGGGTATGTTTTTATTATTAAATACCTTTACCCTTATAAGCATCCGGTAGAAGCTGATAAATAAAAACCGGGGAATACTGTAAAAATAGTTTGAAATTTTTGACATTTTTACCAACTCCTGTAGCAATATTCCACCCTTATTATAATCATTGCCCAAAAAAATATCTATATCAGCCAACCGAGCTCAGCGTATTTCTAATTGATGTGCAGTGGGAGCCCTGCCAGTAGATTTTCTTGCAGCCGGTGCATCTCCAGAAATCATTACATGTCCGGTATACAAAAGGTGGTATACTCTCTGTGTAATCTTTTTTGCTTATCTTTTTAAGCCGGGCATTACAGCTGATGCACCGGGAGAAGCTGGCTTCAAGTTTTAACCCCAGATGGTGTTTTACCTGCCTTAGCTGATCCATGTAATTGTCGCTTTCTATTAAAAGGAGGCGGGGTTTTCTGTCTTTAAAAGGTTTGGACTTTTGTATGAGTGAATCCCTGGTAAGGATAATCCGGTTCTGGGAGGCAGCTGTATCTATCATTTTTCTGTCATCGGTTTGCTTGAAGTATATTACGTCATATCCGGCTGCCCGCAGATACCTTGCCAGCCTTCCTAACATTGCATCTGCTATAAACTTCATATCATTCAAGGGTTAATGAATTTATTTGGGCACCTACCAGCAGTATCATGCTTGAAATATATACCCACAGCAGGAAACTGATTATGGAGCCTAGCGAGCCGTAGGTTAATTCAAAGTTGGCAAACCTGTTTAAAAATATTATGAATATGTGCTTGCTGATCTCCCAGGCCAGGGTAGCTGCTATTGCGCCCTTGTATATATGCTTAAATCCTATGGGCCGGTTGGTTCCAAAGTAATAAACTAGGCAGAAAATAGAAAAATTAAATACAATCCCTATGCCCAGGGTAATGGACTTTATAAGCAGATCTGAAATATCGCTGGCTGCATCCAGCACATTAAGTATATTATCTGCAAGATAGAAAAAGAATGTTGAAAAAAGGAAAGAGAGGAAAATTAGGGCAAAAACCATGGAAATTATTAAAAACCCGAAGGCTTTTTGTTTCCAGAATTTCCTCTGGGATTCAGTTTTATAAATCTTGTTTAAGGCAAACTGGACAGAGTCAAACACATAGGTGGTGGCAATCACCAGAAAAACTGCTCCGGTTATCCCGATACTCCTCCTGTACTGTATGGTTCTTTCAATATTGTCTTGGGTAAAGGTATAGATAATGGGTATCCTTTCCTCAACGAAGTCCAGTATAGAGGCCTGCATATTGAGGGTGTCTATTAAAGAACCGGTAATAGATAAAAGGATCAGCATCAGGGGGAATATGGAGAATAGAAAGTAATAGGCAATGGATGAGGCGAGCATCATGCTTCCGTCAGCGATAAATTTTTCTACCAGCCTCCGTATATATTTTACAGCAAGTATTCTGATTTTAGTCAGGTTGGGCATAGCTTAAAACTGGCTGATTTCTATATTTTGAATATATTTAATTTCTTTCAGCTCCCTGGCTGCTTTTATGGAGAAACTGGGATCCCTGCTCTGTGCATTTATAAGGATATCAAAGGTTTTCTCCTTTTCTCCGGTCCTGCATATCCTGTTTCTTATAATTGCTGATTTTTCCAGTATCTTATCAATTTGGTTAAAATCTGTTATTTTATCATCAGCAGTTAATTTAATTGAAAAGGTCGGATGGCTGACAAACCGGTCTTCAAAGTATTTTACTACAGTAAGGATTATATAGCCGAACACGGTGACCAGCAAAGCCAGGTAGTAGAGCTTGGTACCCAGGGCCATGCCTATGGCTGCAACCATCCATATACTGGCAGCGGTGGTAACCCCCTTTACCAGGGGACCCCTCCTGAATATGGCTCCTGCACCGATAAAGCCGATTCCGGTTACTACTCCCGCAGCAACCCTCGAGTAGTCGGTTGAGCTAAAGGAAAGGAATCCAAGGTAGGAAACAAGGGTAAAGACCGTGGAACCCAGGCAAACCAGGGAATGGGTCCTTAGCCCTGCAGGGCGGTCAGTTTTCTCCCTCTGGAAGCCGATAATGCCCCCAAAGAGTACTGCCAGCGAGCTGGGCAGCAGGAAATTGCTTATAAACCCGCCCCAGTCGAACAAAATTTCAGCAACTATTTTTTCTCCAAGCCCCATATAATTTTACCGCCTGATTCCTTTTTTACCATTTTATCATTTATTATGGCCTAATTACTAACCAAAATTAGGCAGTTTGACTTGGGATATAAACTTTATATAATTACAGGGAAATCCAAATGAAAGGCTGGCGAAGAAATATTGGGAAAACTAAAATTTTTTAAGGACCATAAGGCAAAGATAAAGGGAAAGCTGCCGGAGTTAAGGGTTATATATACTGACCTTGACGGGACCATTTTAAATGATCGAGGCTGCCTTCTTAAGGATGGCGATAACCGCTATTTTTTGGAGGCGGCAGGCTGCATAAAGAGGGTAGGCGAAAAAGGGATTGACCTTGTGCTTACCTCCGGCAGGAACAAGGTGCAGCTAAGGTATAATGCCCAGGTTATGGGAGTAAAAAACTATATAGCCGAACTCGGGTGTGAGCTTGTGTATGATCTGGGAAAGGATGTAAGGGTAACCTTTGATGCAGAAAAAATCAATTATGATACAAACTATGGGGGAAAAGACCTAATAAGGATAATAGATATACTGAAGGGAGCTTTCCCGGGAAAAATTGAAGGCAAGGTCGAGTGGAGCAAATACAGGAGCTACAATGCCCTTTTTTTTGGAGAGATAGACTTAAGAGAGGGCAACCAAATTCTAAAGGAAGAAGGTTATGAGGGGCTGTGCCTGGTGGAAAACGGTAAATCAGCACTGGTGGACCTGGACCTTGATGTTGGTGCTCTGTATATATATAACCTTATGCCTGAAGGGGTAGACAAGGGAAAAGCTATTGCCATGGACAGAAAAATAAGGGGGATACCCCTGAGCGGATGTATAGCGCTGGGTGATTCTATTGCCGATATTTCCATGGCAGGTGAGGTCCAATTTTTCTTCCTGATGGGGGACAGCCTGAAAGAAGATGGCGGTTTCCTCAAGAAACTGCACAGCTATGATAATATATATATTACCAGTGAAAAGATGAACCGGGGCTGGGTAGAGGTTATAGATTACCTTACCGGTTAATCTCGGATGGTTTTATATAAACCCCAAATGTTTTATAATTATAACAGTTAAAATATTGACCGATGATTATGGCATCTAAAATAGAGCATAACAATAGAATAATAAGGGAGATAATTTTCCTTGTTGTGCTGTCGCTGTCTTTTGGGTTTTTGCTGGGGCTGATTCTGGCCCCCCAGTCAGGAAGGAAATCCAGGAGGACCCTGTATGTGAAACTGATGGATTTTCTGGATAAAGGGAAGTTCACGCTGCTTGAAGCAAGGGTTATAGGGGAAGGCCTGCTGGAGAAAAGCAAGGAAAGGATGGAAGAAGTTTCCCAGAAACTCAAAGATAAAAAAGAGAACTAATACTGTTGACATTGATATTTTACTATAGTAATATTTACGTTCGCTAATGGAAATATTGTATGGTGTTTGAAAAATTAAAAAAATTTTTCTAAACTATTTGCAGAAATTATTGGGCCGTTAGCTCAGTTGGTAGAGCACCGGACTTTTAATCCGGGTGTCGAAGGTTCGATTCCTTCACGGCTCACCAAGCTTGGGAACTGTGGCCCGTTCGTCTAGTGGACTAGGACACAAGATTTTCAATCTTGGAACAGGAGTTCGATTCTCCTACGGGCTGCCATGGGCGATTAGCTCAGCTGGGAGAGCACCTGCCTTACAAGCAGGGGGTCGCAGGTTCAAACCCTGCATCGCCCACCATAAAAAAAGAACTGAGTGGAGCTGTCGTCTAGTGGTTTAGGACACATGCCTGTCACGCATGAGATCGCGGGTTCGAATCCCGTCAGCTCCGCCATAATTTTTTAATAGAGTGGCGAGATAGCTCAGTTGGTAGAGCAGTAGACTGAAAATCTATGTGTCCGCAGTTCGATTCTGCGTCTCGCCACCATTTTTGTGCCCTCCTTAATGCTTTCAGCTATGATATAATTAAAATGTATTAGAGACGGGGAGGGTAAGTTTGGCTTTTTACCAGTCATTGGCGCTAATCTTCTTTTTAACCACCCTGCTGTTTCTGGGGCTGTTTTTTGCTTGCCGCAGAAAAATAGGCAAGCCGGCAGAACGGGGAAGCCAGGCATCTGGTGATTCTGCTGGAGCTGACAAGAAGCTGCCGGAAAAGAAGGCCGGCCGGGAGGTAAAACTGCTGGACCTTGTAATCGATAATATCTGGCACGGGGTAATGATTGTTAACCGTAACCGGGAGGTCTTGAAAATAAATGAAAGTCTTTCAAGCCTTTTTTACCTCAGCAAAAAAGATGTCCTTGGTAAAAAAACCATTACTGTTTTCAATAATAACCGTTTCGAACAATTAATCAGCCAGACCTTTGAAAGTTTGGCTCCCCAACGTAAAAGTGTGGTTTTCTATGGCGACCAGGAGCTGTACCTGGATATCGAGGCTTTCCCGGTAACTCCGCAGGGAGAGTTAATAAAAAAAGGCAGTAAGGATTATGAAGCCACCGGATTAAAGCTGGTGATACTGGCTAAAAATAATACACAGGAGGTAGAGTTTTCGAAACTCAGGAGCCAGTTTGTGGCTAATGTTTCCCATGAGATGAGAACACCTCTTACCTCAATAAAAGGGTATCTTGAAACGGTATTGGAAGATGAATTAAGGGAGCCGGATAGGGCAAAAGGCTACCTTTCCGATAGCCTCAAACAAGTGGTTAGGCTGAACCATCTCATTGAAGATGTCCTTAATCTTTCCAAAATAGAGTACAAGAGGAACGTGCTCTTAAAGGAAAAAGTGGATATAGTGCAGGCCACAGAGGAAACCGTAGATGCTCTCAGGTACCTGGCTGATCAGAACGAAATTGAGATTGGTTTCAGCTACAGCAGCAAGCCTGTTTACTATATAACCGATCCCGACCTTTTCAGGCAGCTGGTTAAAAACCTGGTGGAGAATTCTATTTTTCATGCCGGAAAGCAGTCAAAGCTGTCTATCAGACTGGACAGGCGTGATGATGGCATATATATTGATTTCATGGATAATGGAGTGGGTATATCCAAAGCAGATCTGCCCTTTATTTTCCAGCGTTTTTACAGGGGCAAAAGCCCCTTTTCTTCAAAAAGAATAGGCTCAGGGCTGGGCCTTTCCATAGTAAAACACATTGTTGACCTGCACAACGGCAGGATTAAGTTGGAAAGCAGGCCCAATATTGAAACTGTGTTTAAAGTTTTTTTCCCGGCAAGCTAAAATCCAGGTTACTAGCATAGTAAGGGTTTTAATATATAATACTGTATTAAAACAGGATCTAAAAAATTATGCAGAACCTCATATATGTAGTGGATGATGAAGAAAATATACTGGAGATAATAAGCTATAACCTTGGAAAGAACGGGTTTAAGGTAAAGGCTTTTCCTACCGGCGAAGAATTGCTCCAGGCTTTCAGCAGGAAAGAGCCGGACCTTCTTATACTTGACCTTATGCTTCCTGATATGGATGGGCTGGATATATGCAGGAAAATAAAGAAGGAAAGTGAGGTCCCCATAATCATACTTAGTGCCAAAAGCGAGGAGCTGGACAAGGTGCTGGGGCTGGAGCTTGGTGCTGATGACTATATGATAAAGCCTTTTGGGGTAAAAGAGCTTACTGCCAGGGTAAAAAGCGTGCTTAGGAGGGTAAAACCAGCCCAGCTTAAGGATTGCCTGAAAGGGGATTTTACATTTGACGGCATAACCTTAAGAATAGATGAAGAAAAACATGAGGTGCTGTTATGCGGACAGCAGATTGAGCTGAATCCCAAGGAATTCAGGCTGGTATCAGTAATGCTTCAGAAAATGGACAGCCTTGTCTCCAGGAAGGACCTTATAAGAGAGGTATGGGGAGAGGATTACTATGGGGATACCCGCACGCTTGATGTGCATATAAGAAGGATCAGGGAGAAAATGTCTTACCGGGATTTTGGCAAGAATTACATCAAAACCGTGCACGGCTACGGCTACAAACTGGTAAGTGATAAAAATAAGAGGTAGTGTGCCAAATTTAATCTATTTTTAATATTTTTTTAAACATTTCTTAACAACATTTTTTCCTGTTTTGCTACACTGTCTAAGACTTTGAAAAACAGGAAGGAGAAAATAATGGTAGAAGATATAAAAAAAAGAAATAAGTTGCTGCCTTTTATAAGCTTAACTGCAGCAGTATTGCTTGCTGTCGCTTTTTTTGCCGGATGCTCTCCCGAAGAGCAATCCGCTCAGGATAATTTGGAGCAATCAATTGGGGGTAAATTTGAAGGTCAGGAGCTGGTTATAACCGGCTCAACCACACTGCTTCAGGTTACAGAGGCCTGGGCAGATGCTTTCATGAATGAATATGGCGGAACAATAATTATTAGCGGCGGAGGCTCGGGCGGCGGAATAGCGGATATGATTAACGGCATTAATGAGCTGGCCAATTCATCAAGGCAGATAAAGGATAAGGAAATAGAGGCTGCAGGGAATGTTGGCCTGGATCCTGTAGAATATATTCCGCTGTACGACGGCATTGCGGTAATACTGAGTGATAACCTGGATATCGGGAATCTAACCATTGAACAGCTCTCAAAGATCTATACCGCCCAGATAACCAATTGGAGCGGGGTTGGGGGCCCGGATGCAGAGATAGTGATTGCAGCCAGGGACTCAAGCTCAGGAACCGGCGAGTATTTTCTGGAAGCGGTAATACAGCTGGACAAAACACAACAGGATAATGATTATTCACCCACCGCTCTAAGGCTACAGTCCAATGCGGATATAGTTAACCAGGTTAAGACAAATGACAACAGCATAGGGTATATAGGGCTTGGGTATCTTGAAGAAAGCCTTAACGTTATCAAGGTTGAAGGAGTTGTTCCTTCTGTAGAGACCGTAAAGGATGAGTCATACCCCATATCCAGGGGCCTGTATATGTATGCACCGGGAGAGGACATAAGTGATATGGCCCAAGCTTATATTGATTTTATATTCAGCGAACAGGGTCAGGAGATAGGCCGGAAGGAAGGGTTTGTGCCGGTTAAATAGCAGGCACCGGTAAGGGACTGCAGCCCAAAGCATTATAGTAAAAAGGGCAAAAATCTTATAAAATTAAACCCAAATGGTAGGCTGGCATACAAGAGTTAGAAAAGCTAAGAGCTTTCTCATTGGTAAATTTGTATTCCTTAACGGGATACTGTCCATAATTGTTCTGGGCTTGATACTTGCTTTCCTTGTATACAATTCCATCCGTTTCTTTGCAACGTATCCTTTTTTTGAATTTTTAACCGGCACAAGATGGTCTCCTACGGTGATGGAAGATTTTGGCTTTGTACCCCTGTTTATGGGCTCCCTGCTGGTAACCTTTGGAGCCATAGTTATCGCTGTGCCCCTGGGGATAGGCTCAGCGATATATATAGGGGAACTTGCTCCGCGCTGGTTGAGGGAAACCTTAAAGCCTATCATAGAAATACTGGCAACCATACCATCGGTGGTAATAGGTTTTATAGGCATAAAACTCCTGGCGCCGTTTATAAAAGAATTGTTTGAGCTGAGCATAGGGCTTACCGCCCTAGCCGGCTCTGTTATGCTTGCTTTTATGAGCCTTCCTACCATCATATCTATTTCAGAGGATGCAATTAATGCCGTTCCTAATAAATTCAGGCATGCTTCTGTTGCTTTGGGTGCTACAAAGTGGGAAACTACCTACAAGACAGTGGTACCTGCGGCTTCATCAGGAATAATTGCTGCCACCATGCTGGGGCTGGGTAGGATTGTGGGAGAGACCATGACCGTTTTAATGATTACCGGCAATTCTCCCCGGATAGTGTTTTCCTGGCTTCAGCCGGTAAGGACCATAACCGCTACTATTGCAGCAGAGATGGGTGAGACCGTACAGGGAGGGCTCCACTATTCGGCTCTGTTTGCCATAGGCCTTATATTGTTTGTTATTACCTTTGTAATAAACTTAATATCAGATAGATTTATAAACAGGATAAGGGATGTTGAATAGACCTATAGGTATGAGGAGAAAATACTTAACCCAGAAGATATTTTATTTTCTTCTGTTATTTGTAACCATAATCGTGGTTTCCTTTGTCCTGGGTATAATCATATACCTGTTTGTAAAGGGGGCAGGTTCCCTAAGCTGGGAATTTATATCTCAGAAGCCAAGATCAGGTATGCGTGCAGGGGGTATTTTCCCGGCAATAATGGGCACGCTGTATTTGGTATTGGGTACCATTATATTTTCCCTGCCCATAGGGATACTGGCTGCAATCTATCTAAACGAATATGCCAGGAAGTCCAGGATTACCCGGATCATAAGGATGAGCATCATAAATATGGCGGGAGTGCCGTCGGTGGTATATGGACTTTTCGGGCTTGGATTCTTTGTTATCTTCCTGGGCTTTGGGAGGTCTATTCTTGCTGGTTCCCTTACCCTTGCTTTCCTTATACTGCCGGTAATAATTACTGCTTCAGAAGAAGCATTGAAAAGCGTACCGGATACATACCGGCATGCTTCCATGGCGTTGGGGGCAACCAGATGGCAAACCATAATAAAGATTATTCTGCCCCAGGCACTGCCGGGAATGATAACCGGTTCAGTAATCGGCATTGGGAGGGCTGCAGGAGAGACAGCACCCATAATTTTTACGGTTGCTGCTTTCTCTCAGCCAAACCTCCCCAATTCCATATTCAGCCAGGTGATGGCACTTCCATACCATCTGTATGTCCTGGCAACTCAGCTGACAGATGCCCCGGAAGATATGCAGTGGGGAACTGCCCTGGTTTTACTTCTTATGGTGCTGCTGTTTGCAGGAGCAGGGAGCCTGGTAAGGGCCAGGGCCAGGTTAAGGAAAGTTGAATAGGGAATGAAATAAGCATGTAATGATGTTAAAATTAAGAAAAAGATTAGAGGCAGATTATGAGAAAATCTTTCCATGAGCATCTGGATGAAATTACCGAAGATATCCTGAAAATGGGCAGCCTTGCCCAGGAGGCAGTGCACAATGCCATAGAAGCACTGGTGGAGATGAATCCAGAACTGGCCCAAAAGGTTATAGACGGCGATGTAAAAATAGATGAATACGATATCTCCATAGAAGAAAAAAGCGTTGTCCTCCAGGCCGAACACCAGCCTGTAGCCAGGGACTTGAGGCTTTTGCATTCAATAAGTATCATCATAATCCATCTGGAAAGGATAGGGGATCTGGCGGTAAATATTGCCAGATTAGTAAAAAAACTTGCCTTACAGAAACAAAAGTTTCTGGACAAAGGCATACTTGACCTTCTGGTAGAGATGGGCAATATGGTAGAAACAGTCCTAAACCGGGCCCTTGAATCTTTTAAAAATAAAGATTATAAGCTGGCCTCAAAACTGGACAGCATAGATGCTCCTGTAGATGATCTGCAGAAAATGGTGCTTAAAAGGCTTTATACCTCGGTGAGCGGGAGTGAAGAATACATAAGGTTTATAACCAACGTGTCCATGATAAGCAGGTATTTGGAAAGGATAGGGGACCAGGCAGTAAATATCGGGGAAAGAGTGCAGTTTTTCCTTACCGGGGAATACAGGATATTCCATGAGGAATTGTAACCCTAGCCTGCTGAAGCAAGGTCTGAGAGCATCTGTATCTGTTCTTTTGTGCCTATAGCTATAAGGCTTTGGCCTGCTGAGAGCATGGTACCTGCAGCCGGCTGGTTGTAAGTTGTTTTCTGCCCTGCCTCGATTACCGAGATGATAAGGGCACCCAAATCATAAACCTGGCTGGCTTCTTTTATGGTTTTTCCTACCAGCCTGCTTCCCTCCTCTATTTCTATTTCCAGAAGCCTTACCTCTATATTCTGTGTACCCATAATGGTGTCTAAGAAATCTGTAACCAGCGGCTGGAGGGCCATAGCCGCCATCCTCCTTCCCCCCAGTATCTGGGGAGAGAGGACCCTGTCTGCACCGGCTTTTTCCAGTTTATTGATGGTTTCCTGGGCTGTTGCCCTGGCTACTACAAATATATAGGGATTAAGTGATTTTGCCGAAAGGGTGATAAACACATTTTCAGTATCTGTGTCCAGGGCAGCGAAAAGGGATTTGGCTTCCTTTATCCCTGCTTCCAGCAGTATATCATCGTCAGAGGCATCCCCTTTGATATAAAGCCAGTTGTTTTCCTTGCAGATTTCTATGGGTTCTTCTGCATTATCTATGACCACGAATCCAACCTTATTATTGCTGAGCTCATTGGCTATTTCCAGCCCTACCCGCCCAAGTCCGCAGATAATATAATGTTTCTTTGATTTGGCAATCATCTTGGCAACCCTTCTTGTTTCAATCCTCCCCAGGAGGAATTCTGATAAAATAAAGTCTGCTACGCTGATTAAAATATAAGCAGCCAGACCAGTACCTATTATAATAAAAATTATAGTAAATATAATCCCCCCGTGAGACAGCTGTCCTATTACCCCGTAACCTACTGTAGTTATGGTAATGGTAGTCATAAAAAGCGCATCCAGGGGTTCCATATCTTCAATCAGGATATAGCCGAGGGAACCGAGGAAATACAGAGACATTAAAACCATGAGGGGTACAACAATCCTTCTTATGTACCTGAAATTAGATTTTCCCTTCATACCCTTATTTTACAGTCAATATATCGATTTTGCTAATTATTAATTTGTAGTACTAAATAAATTAATAATATATAATATTTTTAGAAAATGGACCGGGAGGTAATTATGGTAAGTGAGAAAACATTGAAAAACTTACAAGACGCTTTTGCTGGAGAATCACAGGCAAACAGGAAATACCTTGCTTTTGCCAAGAAAGCTGAAGAAGAGGGCTACAGGCAGCAGGCCAAACTGTTCAGGGCGGCAGCTGATGCAGAGACGGTACATGCCCATAACCACCTGAGAGCAATGGGGGGGATAAAATCCACCAGAGAAAACCTCCAGGAAGCTGTAGACGGGGAAACATTTGAGTTTAAAAGCATGTACCCTCCCATGATTGAAACCGCAGGCCAGGAAAATGAAAAAGAAGCAAAAGACAGCTTCAATTATGCCAACAGGGTGGAGCAGGTTCATGCCAAGCTGTATAAAAAATACCTGGATAACCTGGAAAATGCCCCTCAAACGGATATATATGTCTGCCAGTTCTGCGGTAATACGGTAGAAGGTCAGGCACCTGACCAGTGTCCTGTATGCGGCAGGCCCCAGGATATGTATAAGAAAATAGAGTAATGGAATATCTTCTGCTGTTTTTTATATACAGTTTTTTCGGAGTAGGAATCGAGGTATTTTTTACCTCGATTCATGATTTTATAAGGTACAGGGACCTAAGCTTTAAAGGCAGATCCTATCTTTGGATGTTTCCCATATACGGGAGCCTGGGCTTGGTAATAGGTCCCCTATACAGACTCCTGCTGCCGGTACCTTTTCTGGCCAGGGGCCTTGTATATATGGTAATCATCTTTTCTGCTGAATTTGGCTATGGTTACCTTTTAAAATTAACCTTAGGGAAATGCCCCTGGGAGTACAAATCCAGATGGGCCATAAAGGGAGTGGTAAAGGTTACCTACCTTCCTTTCTGGCTGGCTTACGGATATATTGCAGAGCTTCTGTACAGAGGTTTTAAAAACATCACCGTTTACTGACAAATGGCAGGAAAAGATAAAAATAGAGGAAAGGGTACGCTGTTTATATGTGCTACCCCCATAGGCAACCTGGATGATGCTAGCTTCAGGCTGATTTCAACCTTAAAAAAGGCAGGCATGATTGCTGCAGAAGACACCAGGACCACCAAGAAGCTTATGAACCGTTACCGGATAGGTCCCAAAAAGCTAATAAGCTACCATGATTTCAGCAAAAAGGATAAGATAGAAGAGATCTGCAAATACCTGGAGGAAGGCAGGGATATTGCCCTGGTTTCAGAATCAGGGATGCCGGCTATACAGGACCCGGGCTATGAGCTTATAAGGTACTGCATAGAAAATGATTTACCCCTGACTGTAATTCCCGGTCCCAATGCTGCCTTAAGCGCGCTGGTGCTATCCGGCCTGCCCACTGACAGCTTTCTTTTTCTGGGGTTTATGCCCAGGAGCAGGGGGAAAAGGAAGGCAAGGCTGCAGCAGGTAAAAACCGTTCCCTACACCCTTATATTCTATGAATCCCCCAACCGGGTAAGAGCATTTTTAGAAGACCTGAAAGAAGTAATGGGCAATAGAAAGGTTTGCATGGTAAGGGAAATTACCAAGATCTATGAAGAGGCGGTAAGGGGTACCGCATCCGAGGTGCTTTCAGCGCTGGAGGAAAGGAGAATAAAGGGGGAGGTTGTTGTGGTAGCGGAAGGTCACAGGGGAGGCCTGATTAAAGAGTTTGGTACCGAAGAAATAAGAGATAGGCTGGTTAGCCTTTTAGCTGAAGGGATGTCTAAGAAACAGGCCATGAAAATAATCAGGCTTAAGTATGACATAGACAGGCAAACATTGTATAATATTTCAACGAAAATTTAGATTATTTAATTTGAGGTAAACATGGGAGAAAAATTTTATATTACCACTGCCATACCCTACATGAATTCAAAACTTCACCTGGGGCAAATTTATGAGTTTATACTGGCGGATGCGGTGGCCAGGTTCAGGAGGCTTTTAGGGGATGATGTTTATTTTCTGACCGGCTCTGACGAGCATGGGCAGAAAATCTACAAGGCAGCCCAGCAAAAAGGGGAGCCTGCCCAGGGGTATGTGGATAAGATGGTAGGAGAGATGAAGAGGCTGCTAAACCTTTATAATATAAGCAATGATGGTTTTATAAGGACCACCGATAAGCTGCACGAGGAGGTTGTGCAGAATATACTCAACAGACTCAAGGACAACGGGGACCTTTACAAGAGCCACTATGAGGGAAATTACTGCGTTCCCTGTGAAACCTTTTTTACCGATGCCCAGGCCGGAGGCGGCAAATGCCCGGATTGCGGCAGGGAAACGGAGAAAATAAAGGAAGAAAACTATTTTTTCAAGCTGTCTAAATACCAGGAAAAGCTGATTGAGCATATTGAAAAAAATCCGGATTTTGTAATTCCGGCTACCAGGAAAAATGAGGTTCTAGGGCTCCTGAAGCAGGGATTGAGGGATATAAGTGTTACCAGAACCGCGGTCACCTGGGCGGTTCCTGTGCCTTTTGACCAAAAACATTACTGTTATGTATGGGTGGATGCATTAATAAACTATATCTCTGCATTGGGCTACAGCCTTAAAGGCGACCGGCTGTTTAAGAAATATTGGCCTGCAGACCAGCAGCATATAGGCAAAGATATACTTAAGTTCCATGCCATTATCTGGCCGGCGATACTGATGTCCCTGGGAGTGGAGCTTCCCAGGCATGTGGTTGTCCACGGGTGGATACTTCTGGGAGAGGAAAAGCTTTCCAAATCTAAGGGCATAACCCTGGATCCAGACCAGCTTGCTGAAAATTACGGAGTGGATGCAATAAGGTATTTTGTTGCCAGGGAAATATCTTTCGGCAATGACGGGTCATTTACCTACGGCTCACTGGTGAAAAGGTATAACGGAGACCTTTCTAATGATATAGGAAACCTGGTTTCCAGGACGGTTACCATGGTCAAAAAATTCAGCGAGGGGAAAATACCTAATGGTACCGAAAGCCATGGGGGCTTTAAGCCGGAATGGGAGGCGGCAAGGGAGGAATTTGCAAGCCATATTGAAAATTTCAAGTTTACAGAGGGCCTTACCAGGTTATGGGATTTTATAAATAAAGCCAATAAATATATCGAGGATACCCAGCCCTGGTCTCTGGCAAAAAGTGATAACCCCGGAGACAGAAAAAAACTGGATGATATTTTATATCAGCTGGTAGAAACAATCAGGCTTTCAGCTGTTGCCCTTTCGCCATTCATGCCTGCAACCGCCCGTAAAATTTTGGGACAGTTTGGGATAACCGACGATATAGACAGCCTAAGCCTTGCTGAACACGGAAGATGGGGCTACTATAAAGGCGGCACCCCGATAGCAAAAAAAGAAATACTTTTCCCCAGGATAAAAGAAGAGCAGCCATGATTTTGATTGATACTCATGCCCACCTGGATATGCTTAAAAAAACTTCCCCCGAGGAGGCTGTGGAAATGGCTGCAAAATGGGGGGTTGGGCATATTATAAATGTGGGCTCAAGCATTGCCGGAAGCAAAAAAGCAAGGGACATTTCCAAGACCTTTGAAAATGTCTCTGCAACTGCAGGGATACATCCCCATTATGTTAGCGGTTATGGTAAAAAAGAAGAAGAGGCCCTGGCATCCTTAATAGAAGAGAACCATAAAGTAGTAGCTGTCGGGGAAACAGGGTTTGACTATTACCGGAATCTCAGTGACAAGGATGACCAGTTAAAAGCCTTTGAGTCACAGATAGAGATTGCCCTTAAATACAGCCTGCCTTTGGTGGTGCATGACCGGGAGGCACATAAAGATACCCTTGATGTGCTGAAAAGATACAGCAGCAGAAGCGATTTTAAGGCGGTACTGCATTGTTTTTCAGGGGACAGCCGGTTTGCAAAAGAGGTATTAGATCTTGGGATATACATTTCCTTTACAGGAGTGCTTACTTTTCCCAATGCCCAAAAAACAGAGGAAGCAGCCAGAAGAGTACCAATGGACAGGATTTTTCTGGAAACGGATGCTCCGTTTCTGGCCCCCCAGCCTAAAAGGGGCAGGGAAAACCAGCCGGCCTATGTTACCTACATCGCAGAAAAATTGGCTTTGCTAAAAAATTTAAGTGTAGAAGAAGTTGCTAAAGTAACCACAAAAAATGCCATTAATTTTTTCGGATTAAAAAACTGAGATGTCAACTTATATTAGCAGTCCTTCAAGGACGGCAGCAATCCTGAAAGAGCATGATATAAGGTTAAGCAAGTCCTATGGGCAGAATTTTTTAATAGACACAAATATACTGAAAAAAATTGTCAGCAGGGCGCATGTAGGCAGAAATGACCGGGTGCTGGAAGTAGGCTGCGGTATCGGGAACCTTACTGAAATTCTTCTTCCCCATGCTTTAGAGTTAGTTTGCGTGGAAGTTGATAAAAAATTATCCAAGGTTTTCAGGGAATTATTTTCCGAATATATAGGTGCCAGAATAATACTTATATGCCGGGATGCCCTAAAGCTTGACTACCGTCTTCTGGACAAGGAGTACGGAATAAACAAGTTTGTTTCCAACCTCCCTTATAAGATAGCAGCACCCCTTATACTGAAGGTTTTTTCCCAGGCTGAAAATATATCTGAAGCATATCTTACCGTACAGAAGGATATAGCTGATAGGATTACTGCCGGCAAGGGGGATAAGAATTACAGCTCATATACAGTTAAAGCAAATTACCTGGCAGATTTTGAGAGTTGTTTTCTAATATCCAGAAATTGCTTTGTACCCCGGCCCAATGTAGATTCCTCTTTTATATACGGTAAGAAGAAAAAACTGGTCTTTTCAGACACCCAGGATTTTTTTAATTTTATAGATTCCTGTTTTGCCCACCGCAGGAAGAAACTGATAAATTCTTTGCAGAAAGATACACGTTACCAGCAAGTGATTGGGCAGGTAATAGATTTGCTTAACCAAACAGGAAGGGATAGGAATATAAGGGCAGAAGAACTGTCTGTTGAAGAGTATGTATTTCTGTATAAGGGATTGATTTCTATTATCTAAGTATTGGTGGTAATATATATGGCGTAATGGCAGAGAAAAAGAAATTAACGGTAAAATCAGCAGGCAAAATAAACCTGTACCTCAATGTCTCTAAAAATGGCAGAAATGACGGTTACCACAATATTAAATCAATAATGCAGAGCATAAGCCTTGCTGATGAATTAAGTTTTGAAATAGTTAATACAGCCCATAAGATAGGGGATAATATTATAATTACCTCCGATAATGAGGATATACCCCTGGATGAAGAAAATTTGGTTTACAAGGCTGCCCGCATATTGCTCAATGCTTACAATATACAGTACAGATATAAGGTCAAGATAAACATTAAAAAGTCAATTCCTGTTTCTGCAGGGCTTGCCGGAGGAAGCACCAATGCTGCAGCAACATTGCTTGCTTTAAACCGGCTCCTGGAGCTGAAAATAAGTAAGCCAGAGCTCCTGAGGCTGGCCAGTGAAATTGGTTCTGATGTGCCTTTTTGTCTGGCAGGGGGGACTGCTCTGGCAGAAGGACGAGGAGAGGTTATTTCAAAGCTTCCCGATATTCCGTTTTACTGGGTGGTTCTTGCCAAGAACGGGAAAAAATTCCAAACAAAAGAGGTATATGATAAGTTTGACCATATAGGTAAGGAAAAAAACTCAGTACATTCCAACCTGGTTGAAAAAATAGAAAGGGGCTATTACGATAGTTTCCTAAAAAAGTTATACAATGACCTGGAAGAGGTAGGTTTGCTGGAGGATATAACCATACAAAAAATAAAGGAAACAGCTAAGCAGCTGGGAGCTGTTGCTGCCCAGATGACTGGCAGCGGCCCCACTGTATTTGCATTCTGTGCAGACCTTACAGCCGCTCAGAAAGTTTATAAGGCTTTAAAATTAATGGCCAGTCAGGTATTTTTAACCCATACGAAAACTACCAGCCAGAGTTTCATTTAACGTTGAATTTTGTGAGATTCTATAATAAAATTTATTAGTTTCATATTGGGGAGTAGCCAAGAGGCAAGGCAACGGGTTTTGGTCCCGTGATCGGAGGTTCGAATCCTCTCTCCCCAGCCAGCTTAAACAATAATCCATTTTTACCGGTACATCAAAGAGTTTATTTATGGTATTGACACTCCCAATAGTTAAATATAATATTTTTCCATGGCATAAGTTTTATACAATAAGATAATGGGTTTTAATTGTAATTTCTTTAATGGTTAATGCCATTCTTATCGGTATAGGTTACGTTGATATAAACTAGAGATATTACGGAAAGAGAGAAATGAAAAAGATTACTACAATTCTGTTGACATTTTTATTTCTAGCTCTATTAACAGGATGCGTTATAGGAGACATGCCTGAAGATACACCTCCAACAATGGAGCAAACAGCATGGCCTGACTGGGTACCTTCCACCATTCCCGTATATAGGTATGGGGAACTAATAAAGGCAGAAGAATTTGCGGATGGAGGAGTCTTAACTTTTGTAAACAACCAAATGGATAAAAACCCAATGGAATGCTACAAAAGAGAGCTTGATAATAAGGGCTGGGTTATATCTTATGAGTTTGAAAAAGAAGAAGGTGAGTTTGGTGTCGGAATGGTACAGGATGAAAATAATTTGATATATTCCTTTATCCCCGATGAGGAAGAGGGGTTTGTGGTAACTATCGTTTGGGAATTATAAAACCATTAATTTTAAATATCTAAAAAAAACAGAACACCAGACCTTTAGTTTTTAAAAAGTGGTTCGAAATTTCACTACTTGGAACAGCAAATCCTGTATTTATGCCATCTAAGGCATGTGTATTAAAGGTTACACACCAATTAACAAGCGATATAGTCAATGTAATGTTTGTCTATTGACAGCAGATTTAAATGTAATACAATATGTATTACGGAGGTAATAATATGACAACTGTAAGATTAAACAACGAAATATTAAATAAGATTATCGCTTTAGTTAAGATTGATAAAACAACCAAATCTGAAATAATCAAAAAGGCAATTATTGAATACTACAATGTGCGCGCACAAGATTTAAGGCCATTCGAACTTGGTGTGGACCTTTTTGGAAAATATGGCAGTGGCAAATATAGTTCCGATAGTTATAAAATAAAATTGAAGGAAAAACTTCATGAAAAACACTCTCATTGATGCAGGACCTCTTATAGCTTTATTTAATAAAAGTGATAAATATCATGAAGAAATAAAAGAATTCATTAAGAACTATAGCGGGTTACTTACAACCAGTTGGCCAGTAATAACAGAAGTATGCCACATGCTCGATTTTAATATAAATGCACAAATTGATTTTTTAAAATGGATAAAACTTGACGGATTAAAAGTTGAAGATATAAAAACCGAAGAAATAGATATAATTATTAAGCTTTCAGAGAAATACTCTGATATACCAATGGATTTAGCCGATGCAACACTTGTTGTTATATCTGAGAGATTAGGGGTAAAAGAAATTATAACAATTGATTCGGATTACTATATTTATAGAACAACTGAAAAAGAAATGATCAGGAATATATTTAATTTTAAAAAGTAAAATCTTCTTTGATATATTTGATTATGGTATAAAAATAATCCTATCTGAGCCAGCAATTGCGGTTCTAACTCTGTCCACAGTCCCCAGCCAAGCTTGACTTACACTTATCATAATCCTCAATAACCGCTAAAACAGGGCTTATTTTAGTGGTTCGAAAACTGCAATTATCAATGTATAAGCCTTCTGGAAATAGCATATTCTGGAGTTATACTTTTCTTGGAGTACCAAGATCCTTCCATTAGCTGGATGGGTTATATAAAAATTTCTTACCGTATTCTATCAGTTCAGATGGGTTTATTAAGGTACAATCATATTCATCAAGCTGTATTTTCTTTGAGATAAGGTACTTTTCTATTCACCTTTTTTTCTGGTATAGTTTCCTTATCAAAAGTTCCTTCAATTACAAGGTCTTCAACCCTTGCTTTTTTTTCTTCTAGGAGCCTGTCCGAGAATAGAATAATTAGCGCATAAACTCAAAAACACATACAAATAATTACCTAAATATGCTATAATAAGACAAAACAATTATTATAGGAGAGAACATAAGATGGGGAACATCCCTTTTAAAAAAGACCCTACAGAGTTTAACCAAAGGACCTTACTTGCCACCAATGTATTTGATCTTCTGCCAGAAGATGATGACTGTTTTATCTGCGAGGACATATTCTCCCAGATTGATACCACCGGTATTGAGAAAAAATACAGCATAAGAGGACAGCATGCCTACCATCCCAGGCTGATTACAGCCATACTTATATACGCCTACAGCCAGGGGATATTTAGCTCAAGACAAATTGAGAAAAAGTGCAAAAAGGACCTCTCCTTTATGTACATATCCCACCTAA
>JBNJCW010000016.1:0-33250 GCA_051744345.1 Actinomycetota bacterium | reverse complement strand
GGGAGCCAAGGAAGCATGTGAATTCGTAAAGCATATAAATATAAATCCTGCTTCAGGCGCTTTTGATGACGCACTAAAGAAGTAAGGCTAAACTAAAACAAAATAAAGCAGGAAACCAATCTATCTCAGGGATTGCTTTCCTGCTTTATAGGCACAAAGCAAATTCTGCTAACTGTATTCAACGACCTTCAAAGGTCATAACCTTTTTAAGAGCCGTAAAATTTTCTGCTGCAATTATATTTGCAGCAGTACTTTTTATTGATTAGTAAACCGGTAAATGATATTTTCTTAAAAATTATTAAATTATTTTTTAATCCCTAACTCCCTAAATTTTAAGTAATAGGTAATAAATTCCCATAAAAAAATAGCTAAAACCCAGACAAGCAAAGAATTCAGTTGACAGAGCAACCCATCCTGAATTTGGCTACAGCTTAGACAATTTTAAAAAACTAGAGCATAGCTTTGGTACCGTTTCCCTTATAGCTAACTTAGACGAAGATGCCCCCAAGATATACAGCTACTTTAAAACCAGGGCAGGGGTGGAGCAAGCGTTTGACGCCTTTAAGAATATAATCTCTTTAGACAAATCCTATATGAGAAGCGATTTCTCTATAGAAGGGTGGATGTTTATAAATTATTTGGCGCTACTCTACTACTATAAAATCTATAGCAGGCTTTTAGAGGTAGAGCTTCTATCCCGCTGTAGTCCCTCTGATGCCATCCTTCACCTATCCAGGTACAGAAAGGCAAGTACCCCTAATGGCTGGATTGAACTTGAGGTGCCCAAAAAAACCAGGATGCTGGCAGAAAAGCTGGGGGTAGTCCTACCTATTACTTAACTTTCAGGAAGTTAGGGGTTAATGCAAAGTTTGCTTTAGTAAAATATTGTTTGTTATGCTTTTTTCCTGCTGGTTCTGGGTTTAGATATTGCCTTTTCTGCTTTTGGCATCTATACACCCGGCAATCTTATAAGATTTTTTACAGGTTTTCTGCTTGGGTGGTTTTTGCCACTGCTGCTGCTTCCGGTTAGGAATGGTTTGCTTTTTAAGGCAAATAATTCCTCAGGCTGCCTTGACCGCAAACCGAAGTTTATGACCTGGGCTGGCCTGGCTTTAGCGATTATGCTTCTATTTTCCTTTACCTGGGAACATCTATTCCTAATATGGTCAATACTTTCGGTTATAGGGCTACTGACCTTTATATCCAATCTAATCCTTATACTGTTTTTGTCTATATGCGGCAGGCATTATGGCAGAATAAAGCGCGGATATGTACAGGCAGGTGTATATTTGCTCTCGGGCATTGCCGCAGCGGCTATCCTTAGCGGGGCCTCTTTTTTAAGGCTAGCATTATTTTGGTCCCATATTTTTTTCGGAGAGCCGTAAAAAGGGCTGCTGTAGAGAATGCCCCCAGCACTGCTGCAGCCAATACGGCAAAAATGGTATACTGCTTTCCAATATATTCTGCCACCAGGCCAAGGATAGGCTGAAGAACCAGGCCGCCCAATAAAGCCGAGGCAATGTTAAAACCCATTATGGTACCTTTCATCTTATTGTCTTCATGCGCGGAGATAGAAATACTTAGTGCGAATACAACTGAAAAAAACATGCCCTGAAGCAGCAGGAATGCTATTTTAAGCCAGGGTGCACCTAAAAGGGAGGAAGCAGTTAGAAAAAGGGTGCCGGCAACAGCAGACACCAGAAGAAGGGTTATCTCATTTGATTTGGGCAGAAGCCTTATCCCCAGGTATAGGCCCAGGGTGGAGAAAGCCCAGTAAAAGGAAAGTATCAGGGATCCAAAAGATACATCCACACCAAAGGCGGTAAAATAGGTGGTAAGCCAGGTAGAAAGCCCGATCTGAGCTCCCATCATAAAAAAGAGCACAAGGCTGGTAAGTATTACCACCCTGTTTTTTAATGCTTTGCCAAACTCCGATAGATTGAATACCTTCTCATATGAATGAAGAGGGGCATCGTTTTCTTTTAAGCTTATGATATGAAAAGATATAATCAATACGGCAAAAGCAGCACCGAAAAAAAGGAAAACAAACTGGGGATTAATCCCTAAAAGCAGGGCTCCCCCTATAGCCATAGGGCCCAAAACTGCTCCTGAGTACCAGTAAAGATCCAGTTTCAGGAAAAGCGGGCTGTGGTTTTTCTTATACATTTGGGATACATAAGAATGTATGGAAGAGTCTATGGTACCGTAGCCGGACCGCAGAAGAATAAGCACCAGAACAAATACTGGAAAGCTCATATATATTCCAAAAACAAAAAACCCGGAGAAAAGAAGCAGGAGGCCTGCGGTTACAATCCTTTTTATATTGATCCTGTCGCAGAAGATACCGGAGAAAAAAGTTGACAGCAGGGAAAAAATGGAGCCAAGCAGAAGGGCAAATCCAATTTTATCATAGCCAACCCCAAGCGTATCGGAGATATAGGGAATAAGGGGGTCTATGGCTATGGAGGATATGCCGAACATCAGGAATATTAGGTTAAAAATCCTAAACGTTTTCATCTAGACTTCCAGACCTGAAACCTTCTAGGTCAATGGTAATATAGTTAAAACCCAGTTCTTTTAGGTATGCGGATATCTTTTTATAAATACCGTTTTCCAAAATTTTTTCCAATTTATTTTCCTCTACCTCTATCCGGGCAACAGGCGAATGGTACCTTACCCTAACCATCCGGAAACCAAGTCCCTTTATAAAATTTTCTGCCTCATTTACCATGTTAAGCTTCTTTAGCGTAATAACCTGATGATAGGGGATTCTGGTAGCAAGGCAGGCCGAAGAAGGCAGGCCATAATTTGGAAGCCCCAGCAGTTTAGCCTGTTTTCTTATCTCTTCTTTTTTCAAGCCTGCCTCTGCCAGAGGACTTAGGATGCCCATTTCCTTCAATGCTTGCAATCCCGGCCGATAACTTTTAATATCGTCTGTATTGGAGCCTTCGATTACTGCAGCATACCCCAGTTTTTTCCGAAGCTGGCATATTTTGGTAAATATTTCTTTTTTGCACCTGTAGCACCTGTTTTTAGGATTTTTTCTGAACCCGGGAACCGAGAGGATATCTGCGGGCAGCAGGTGCTGGCTTATGCCTATCAGCCCGGCCAAAGTTCTGGATTCATCTATTTCCTGCGGGGGTATAAGGGGGCTTACTGCGGTAGCGGCTGCCGCATTATCGCCCAGCACCTTGTGTGAGACCATGGCCAAAAAACTGCTGTCAATGCCTCCGGAGTAGGCAACCACAACCGACTCAAGGCTTTTTAGGTATCTTTTTAGCTTTTTAATCTTTCTGTCCATAGGAATTATATGTTACCAGCAAGATGGTTTTATTAAAATTGATTTTTATTTAAAATAGAGTTATTTAACCAAGATGGAGACATATATGGAAAATATTTTGTATATTGATTGTTTTTCTGGAATAAGCGGAGACATGATGGTGGGGGCACTGCTGGATCTGGGCCTGGATTACACGGAAGTGGAAGGAGAGCTTAAAAAAATAGGCATAACCGGTTACCGGATTGAGGTAAGGGATGTAAAAGCAAACTCACTGGCTGCAAAAAAGTTTACAGTAAAATACTCGGGCCAGCCGTCTAGAAACTACAGGGATATCCAGAAACTATTTTCAGCAAGCAGTTTGCAGCCCGAGGTAAAAAAGGATTGTTTGGATATGTTTGCAGTACTTGCCCAGGCAGAAGCAAAGGCCCATAATTGTCCTGCAGCAGAAGTCCATTTTCACGAAATCGGGGCGGTTGATTCTATAATAGACATTGCTGCTGCAGCTGTTTGCCTGCATAAACTTAAACCGGGCAAAGTATGGTGTTCAAACATACCCCTGGGCCGCGGATATGCCGGGTCGATGCATGGGAAAATACCGGTGCCTGCACCTGCTACCGTAGAGATATTAAAAGGACTGCCGGTTTATCAGGGGCCTTTTGATTTTGAGGTTACCACCCCCACAGGGGCGGCTATAATAAAGAGGTATGCCCGGAAATTCGGGGATATGCCTGAAGGCATTATATTGGGCTCAGGCATGGGGGCTGGCAGCAGGATAAGCGATAAAATACCAAATATATTAAGGGTTATAAACTTTAAAAGATCCGGCGGCAAAAAAGAAAAAGACCTAAGGCTCCTTTGTACCAATATTGATGATACCAGCCCTGAAATTATTGCCTATGTAACCGATAAGCTCTTAAAAGAGGGGGCACTGGATGTATGGGTAGAAAATATTTTAATGAAAAAGGGAAGGCCGGCATTCAAGCTGTGTGCAATATGCCCCTCCCGCCTGGAGGAAGAGCTCGCTGATATAATATTTTCCCAGACAACCACCCTGGGCATCAGGAGCAGCAGTTTTAAAAGGCATACACTGGACAGGAAGGTAGAGAAAACAATATTGGGCTACGGGGAAGCCAGGATAAAGCTGGGGATACGGGATGGGAGAGTTGTAACTGCCCAGCCGGAGTACGGCTCATGCGCCAGGCTGGCAGAAAAGACAGGCAAACCATTAAAAGAGGTTTATGAAGACGTAATGAAAAACTATCCGGGAAAATGAAGAGGGGCCATCCTGTTTATCCAAATGCCATGCATAGTTATATACGCCTGTATGGCCTGGGGTGCTTAACAAAATATATTAGCTTAATCTTATAAGCCATAACCGTACCGTATCCCTATTGGTGCAGTTATGTCCCCGCCCCCTTTTTATCCAGAAGATAGTATTTTAAAACCTCCTGAATTATGGCCACTGTGGGTACCGCTAACAGCAGGCCAAGGAAACCAAAAAGAGCGCCGCCTGCAATAAGGGAGAATATGATTACGCCGGGATGCACTTTGACCTGGTGTTTCATTATGTAGGGGGTGATAAAATAGTTATCTATCTGCTGTATGGCAGTAAACAGCAGGATTACCAGCAGAGCCCTCAGGGGTGAAATAATCAGGGCAGTAAGGGCTGCAGGTATTGCTCCAAGGATAGGGCCCAGGAAAGGCATCAGGTTAAGTACACCGGCAGTAAAGCCCAAAAGTATTGCAAAATCAACTCCAAGGGCCAGCAGGGTTATGGTGCACAGTATCCCAATGATAAAGGATATGAGCAGCTGTCCTCTTATATACCGGCCGGCAACCATGTTTATCCTGTCCATCAGGGCAGCTGCCTGGTGCCTGAACTTAAGCGGTATGGCCTTTATGAACATGCTCCTTAACTTATTGGTATCCTTAAGCACATAGAATCCCAGTAGGGGTCCTATCACCAAACTGACTATCCAGTTTATAATGTTTCTGGTAAATGCAGTGGCTTGCTGTAATATGTTTACATTGCCCGTATCCAACCTGTTTAAAAAATACTGGGTAATGGCACTGGTATCCCTGGGCAAAAATTCTGTACCCATATAGTGTTCAATGTTTTGAATCAGCAGGCTCTCGGTTAAAAACTGATTAATTATATTGGTAAGGTTCTCAAGATATGCGGGCAGGTTTTCTATAAATACCTGAAACTGGTCTATGACCAGAGGTATTATGAAAAAGAAGATGATAAAAATTATCCCCAAAAATATTACATAGGTGACAGCTACAGCAAAAATTTTTCTAATCTTTCTCTGGAATAGAAGCACCAGGGGGGTTAGCAGGTAAGCTATGGCAATGGCTATAAGCAGCGGAATTAGCGCAAGCTTAATTAAGTATAGTACATAGAAAAATAGGCCTGTAATTATCAAAAGCCCTATTATTGACCAGCAAAAAATACCAATATTTTTCAGCGATTCGGCGCTTCTCAAGGAGTTTTTTGCTTTCATAGGGATTATATGGTTTTTTACCGATTATATAAGTATTTATTATCTGTGACAATAATCGATTTTTATATTACTTGTGATTGAAGTAGGGTAGTTATTGTGATAAAGTTTTGAATCAACGAAATTATTTATTGAGGTGTTAATGCTTGAAGAAACCATAGGCGCCTATATAGACAATATCTTTAAGTTCATCATTTTTATAGGTGTCAGCTTACTGGTCTTCCTGGCTCTTTTTTTAATTGCCAAAAAATCCAGGAAAAGCGGCAGAGGGATAAGGTTTTTTAAAAAAGACCCATTGCTGCTGAAAAACCTATTTGCCCTCGGCCTTATATTTGTTATGCTGCTTCTGTTTGTATTACTGGTGTCTAATATAATTGTGCTGATAGTTGAATTTCAGCTGGGTGCCCCACTCTATATACTGATTGGCTTTTTGTTTATCCTGCTGCTTATATCAGCTTATATAGTAAAATCAAGGATCTTAAGCAGGGAAGTTAAATGAAAAAGGCGGTTAAGAAAAGCTTAAATGTTCTGGTTATAGGGTTTGGCTGCTGCAAACCGGAAATATATTCCACCAGAAGCCCCCTATATGATATAGAGAGGCTGGGAATAAACTTTGTTTCATTGCCTGAGGATGCTGACCTGCTGGTAGTGCAGGGCTTTTTAAACCCCCAGGGTGCAGCCAGGGTCTTAGATTGTTACCAGAGGATGAACAACCCCAAATGGGTTGCCTTTCTGGGGACATGTGTGCTGGACAGAAACATGTTAAGCTCTGGAAACCAAACGCTGGAGGAGCTGAAAAAAGAGCTGCCTGCAGATATATTCATACCTGGCTGTCCACCCAGGCCGGAAGCCTTTATTTATGCAATACTTAAACTTTTAGATAAAGAAGATATGTGATGGAAAATATGTTTGACCAGGCACACCAGACCCACCATTACCTGTTTATAGACAGGCTTGAAAGTGAGCTGCAGCAAACCCTGGGAAACAGGATTGACAGGATTGAAAAACTGGGCAGGGATATCCTGTGCGAGGTATCCCTACAAAATGTGGACACTGTATTAAGAGAGTTAAAAAATGAGGAAATATTTGGCCTGGATAGCTTTAGGAACATAAAGCTTTTCTGGAAAAAGGAAATACCTTATTTGCTTGCGGTCCTTTATTCCTATGATAATAACTTTAATTTGCTTATAAAAACTAAGCTGCATAAAGAGGATTACAGAAATGAGTACAATACCCTGACAGAAGCGTTAGCAAGGCATTACCCGGCTGCAGAATTCTTTAAAAAGAAAAAACTTTTAAAAAAAGATGCAATGGATTTTACCGTATACAGCCAGCCGGCCTCCGGCCTGGATTGTTTCGATGTATACGGGATACTGGACGAAGACCTTATAAAGAAAGCAGTTATTGATACCTCAGTGGCAAACATCTCCCAACACGACCTTCTGGCTGACCAGAATATGTTAAAGCTACTCTCATGCATAAGTGTTTTCGATTATAATGCAGGGATTTTCCCGGAACTCTGCCTTTGCCTGGGTATAGAGGATATACTAAAGATGAGGATATCGGCAAGGGCACAGAGCATAAGGGTGGTCATATGTGAGCTTTCAAGGATTTCAAACCATCTTGAGAGTATTGCTAATATGCTGGAAGTTTTGGGATATGACCTGGTCCTAAGCCAGGTTTTGACTGAAAAAGAAAAGATTTTAAAGATTATAGAGGTAATAACAGGGGCAAGGTTTTTGCCAAACTATATCAGGGTGGGAGGAGTAAGGAAAGACATAAATAGCGAAAAGGCTGGAATTATAAAAAAAACCCTTCCCCAACTGCTTGGGAATATAAAAAAAATTGAGTCCAGGATGTTGGGAAATATACTGGTTTTTAACAAGCTAAGGGATACAGGGGCAATAACCAAGAGCATAGCAAGAGAGTTTTGCTTATCCGGGCCTAACCTAAGATCAGCAGGAATAAGGAAAGACATCCGCAAAGACAAAGACTACCTCTTGTATGATAAGCTCTCATTTATCACCCCCCTGGGAAGATACGGGGATAGCCTGGAGAGGGTAAGTATCAGGTTCAAAGAGATATATCAGTCCATTAAGATAATCATCCATGCCATGTCCAGGATGCCTGAAGGAAAGATTAAAAAGATAAATAACCTGGTTGCTTTTAATTTTCCTTACCGGTCCAGTTTTTTCAGTGTAGAATGCCCTCATGGAGCTTTCCAGATCTACCTGGAAACAGGCAGCAGGGAAATAGAAGCTCTGGCGGTTATGGGCCCTTCCACAAACAGCCTGATGGCTGCAGAGAAAATACTGGAAGGCTCGAGGTTGGAAGATCTGCCCATAATACTGGCCAGCCTGGACATAAGCGCCGGAGAGATTATCAGGAACAGGTGGTATTAAAAGTGGCAGCTATATTGAGAACAATTTTATATGTTTTGCTTATCCTGGCCATAAATCTGTACTTGGGCTCATATCTGGTATCCAAACTTTCAGCAAGGGCTGAGCTTAGGAGAGGGCATGCCCTGTCCAGGTTTGGAAGCATTACCTACCCCTATTTTAAGCTGCTTAAATACCTTTCAAAGGAAAGCAGTATCATGTTATGGGATGTTTTGTTATTTCTATTTGCAATTCTAGTCTGGAGCGTAGTTCCCATTACTTTCAATCTGGTGGTTATGGACATAGGCTCCGGATTTTTCACTTCTGCCCTCTTTTACCTAATTGTCCTGGTCATGCTGGTTTTCTCTTCCCAGTCCAAATATGAATTTCAGCTGGGCAATGTACTCAGGGAAGCAGGAATGGCCGGTACATTCTTTTTGCCTGTGCTGCTTTCTTTTTTCTCAATAATGCTAATAAACAGGACCATAGTGCTGAGAGAAATTGTAAACCTGCAGTATGTTTACTGGAATATCGTTTATCAGCCCCTGGGTTTTTTTATAGTGCTTGTTTCTGCTATACTTCAGGTAAAGATACTTGGGTTAACCCGTAAGAACGTAACCCTGACCAGCAGAATGCTGGAGCGGCAGGGGGGTGGATTTCCCACGGCCATAAGCAGGTTCGCAAAATATACGCTGGTTTTCTATCTTGTGGCCATGATAAACATATTTTACCTGGGGGGATGGCTGGATCTGCATTTTATTGATGGCAATATATTGCTGGCAATAAAATTTTATATTATTTTTATCTTTATACTATTGTTTGACAAGGCATTACCTGAGATTGATAACTACAAATACCTGGTAGACATAAATTGGAAATTTCTTGTTCCTGTCTCTGTGTTCAATTTTGTTCTAACCATTGCTTTTTTAATATTAAGGAATTTATTTGGTATGGTGTAAAATGATTAAAATATTGAAAAACTTTTTGACTAATATCGGCAGTGTATTAAGAAAGCCGCTTACCGTCAATTACCCCAGGGAAAAAATTATTATCCCCGAAGGCAGCAGGGGAATGCTGCATGTAAAGCTGGATCCAGATACCCTGGAGGTAATCTGTGAAGGATGTGGCCAGTGCAGCAGGATTTGCCCAAAAAACTGCATACAGGCAATAAGGGAAAAGAATCAGAAAGGCAGCACCTACCTCAGTGAACTTAAATTTGATGCCGGAGGATGCATATTCTGCGGAAACTGTATTGAAGCCTGCAGGCAGGGGGCAATGGAGATGTCATATAGGTACCAGCTGGCCGAATACAGAAGGGGAGATCTGTTATTTGAAAAGCTTGACCTGGTCAGGCAGGCAGATTATACAACAAGGGATTTTTGGTCTAGATAGTTATGACCCAGGCAATAGTACAAAATTTACAATTGGCAGTCATGGCAGCGGTAGCTGTATTTTCAGGGCTGGCAGTATTCCTCAGGCCTTCAGGCAGGAGGCTTGTTTGCTTCTTATTTCTGGCAGCGGGGGTTGTCTTTTCTACCCTGCTTTTTTTCTCCGGTGTCTTTGCTATAGTTGCAGGCATTTTATTTGTCTTTCAATATATCCTCATCTATGTTTACTATTATAATCAGAAAACCTTTTTTGCAGATGAACCGGAAAAGGACAGCCATAACTTATGGGAGCTTATACCGGCAGCCGCTGTGTGCCTTATGATAGGCTTTTTGTTTTACAATTATTCTTTTTATCCGCTGTCCTCATATGAAAGTGTGGAGACTATAACTTTAATGAGTTACAGGGAGCTGTCAAGGGAGTATTTCAGCAGCTACTTCATGCTGGTAATTCTTATTGCAGGATCCCTGTTTATCACCGTTTTATGGTTTATTCTTGATATCTTTAATGCAAGGAGATGACTTTGAGCCTGATAATATTTATATATATAAGCTTTTTTGTATTCCTTATAGGTTTTTTCAGCCTCCTTTATTTTAAGGGGATGATAAGAGCTGCCATTGGGCTGCAGCTTATAATATTCTCAGCCCTGTTGAATTTTTTAGGGTTTTCCTACCATCTGTATGTAGGTTCGCTGTGGGATAAGACTTTTTCAATACTGGGGCTTGTTGTCCTCTACCTGCTGCTTTTCTCCATATTCTTCTATGGCCACAGTACTCTGAAAAAGGAAAACCTGGATTCATTTAACCAGCTTAATTTTTTTGAATGGGACAAAAGCATATGGTGGGGAGAGGATAACAGCTAATGGCTTTCTTAAATTATATTATAAACAATATTAATCCTGTATACGGCATAGCCAGCATTGCTGCTGCCGTGCTGGTTAATGCTTTTTTCGGGCTGTCTTCAAAAAGTATTCTAAAAATAATATCTATTGCAGTTTCTATAATTGCAGTGGGGACAGCAGTTTTCCTTATAACCTACAGTTTCCTGACCAAAGGAATATTTTCCACCATGCTCGTCTCTTTTGAAAGCATACATCTGGCTGAAATGCTCATTTTGCTGTTTATATCCTTGAACATGCTGGTATTTATATCAATCAGCAAGTTTAAAGAGCCGGACTTTATAAAGATAATAATAATTTTTATGTTCAGCCTGGCATCGGCCCTATTCTTAATAATTTCCAGGAATTTTTTAGCTATATTTGTAACATTGTCGGTATTTGTTTTGGCAAATTTCCAACTTGTCTCGGGGATCCAAGGCAAAGAAAACCCGGTTAGCGTGATCAAGTTTTTCTTAAATTCTTTGCTTTCCCTCCTGTTCTTGCTTTTAGGGTTTTCTTTCCTTTATGCTGCTACTGATTTTAAAAACTTAAACCAGGTAATGGAAGCAGGTTTACTGGAAAATTCCTTTTACCCCATAAGCCTGCTGTTTATTGCTGGAGCAGTATTTTTGTATATGTTTTTCTACCCCCTCCATGGAAACTATATAAAGCTTGCCAGGTACGGCAGCAACCCTGTTCTTCCCATATTATGGTTCTATTTTTTGCCTGCCGGCCTGCTATTATTGTTAAAGTTCAGGACCATAATGTTTTACCTTATAACCGACGGCAATAGTTACCTGTCGGGAGCAATCCTTTTTCTGGCTGCCGCATGCACCATAGGGCCCGCAATCGGTGCCCTTTCAACCAGGAGCTTAAAAAGGGTCATGGCTTTTACCTACCTTGCGTTTATGGGGCTTGCCGTACTGGGTTTTGGCCTTGTGTCCGAAGGACTGCTGGCAATTGAAGGGCTGCAGTGGCTGGTTTTATTTAATTTAATCAACCTGGTGCTCTGTTTCATGCCTGTTTGGCTGATTGTATCCAAACTTGAGGACTCCATTGATAGCCTTAAGGGTATTATGGCTGGGAACAAGTATTTGGGCATAAACCTGTTTATAATATTTTTGTGCTGGCTGGGCATGGCCGGAACCTCTGGATTCTTGGTAAGGTATAATATTTTAAAACAGTATTTGCCTTCCATAAGAGGTGGAACTTTTTTTGCTATGGCCGAACTGGATATTGCATACTTTTTCATTGCTGCCCTCTCCTTTATATCTTTGATAGCTGTTACTGTAAGGCTGATGGCAGCAATGCTGGGCAAACCGGCTGACCGGGCTGCTGCCCTGCCGGATTTTAGCAAAGGCTACAGCGTATATGTGACTTTTTTCACCCTTATCATCCTGGCACTGGGGATACTGGGTCTGTTCAACATATTTGGCTTTAGTATTTTACCCGGGCTGGATATAACCAGACTTGATTTCTTGGTGCCGCCGTCATAGGTTTTGAAATGGAAGAAGGACACAGGACATTTAACATAAAGCATTTCCTTATAATAATTTTTATACTGCTTATAATCCTGGCCGTAGTACTGAGCATTAACCAATTTACTTTACGAAAGGAGTATGAGCCCCCTACGGCGGCCGTTGACATGCTTCCCCGCTACCGGCTTCTGGACCTGGACTATATTGAGACAGACGGGGTTAGCCGGGACTGGATAGAGGACGCAAAGATGATACTGGAAGGGGCCAAAAAGCAGGTTGAGATTGGGGCAAAGAATATAATGCTTATGCCTGATGAGCCAAATTATTACCATGAAGGAGATCCACCCCAGCATATGGCATTAAGTACAGATATCATTGCCAGGGCTTATAAAGCTGCCGGTTATGACTTGAGGGAGCTTGTACATGAAGATATAACTCAGAATTTTGACCAGTACCCCTTAAGGGAATTATGGGGCCAGTCTTATGCTGACCCCAATATAGATTACAGGCGAATACAGAACCTGGAAATTTTCTTCAGGCGCAATGCCCTGGAGCTAACCGCCAGTTTTGACCCCTCAGACGAAGAAAACCTGGAGCAGTGGCTGCCGGGAGACGTGGTATTCTTTGATATGAGCAGGGATGGCTATACAGATAATGCAGGCATAATTTCTGATAATACCACCAGGCTGGGAATACCCAAGGTTATATACAACCACTCATACCCCGGCTACACATGTGAAGAAAATATTTTGGGCCAGGAGATGGTAACTGGGCATTACCGCTACCCTAGGTAGGGGTTTTTTTAAAAATTTTTAAAAATAATGCTTTAATTTTCCCATATATTGTTCTCCTGTATTTCTGTGAAAAATCATTTACTGCTTCTGAGAGTTTTATTTCCTTCCCGTATTTTTGGCTGAGGTGGTCCTTGTGCTCATAGATCCAGACAAACAGGTCTGACTTTGTACGGTAGGGAAAACTATCAATAATATGGGTCCTGTCAATTTTCTCTATGGAGGGGATGTAGATGTCATCATACCATCTGGCGGAGGCCTGCTTTAGGTTTAGGTTTTTTTGCCGGTTCTTATTTAACTGGTACATATACTGGTTTATCTGGTTTAGGAGAACATCGTATTTGCCGGGAATGGTAAGCCTTATCTTGATATCCGGCCGCGACTCCCTTAGCCCGGTTAGCTGCAAAAAGTTCTCCCTCTCTGATTGGATAAACATGTCCTTGGGGTCCATTTCCCTGGTTATGGGGAATTTGGTTGAAAATTCTATTACTTCTGAATCAATGTATTTTACTCCCATCTTCCTGGCCACGCTTACCCGGTGGTGGCCGTCGATAACAAAATATATTTCTCCCACCTTGTAAAGTTTTACCAAGGGAAGGTTTATATCTTTATTATAAGCCTGGTGAATGCTGGTCCACCTTTTTTCAAGGTAATCTTTCTTGGGTAAAAACTGACTGTCAAAATCCTCATACCGGTCTACGCTTCCCACGATTGCCTCGGTAGGAACTGCCTTTATGCCCAAATACCTCTGATTTTTAAGGTCGAGCCTTTTGCTTATCTTATCAAAAGAGAGGAGCCGGTTTTCTTTCCCGGTTATTACTGATTTGAGGTTGTTTAGAAGGGAGAGAAACCTTGCATTTTCAAATGCATCCCTTGAAGAATTACCAGTATCCATTTGCTGCCGCCTAAATTTCTATTATCCTGTAACCATATGCATTTACAACCTTGGTATTGTTTACCTCGGTTAGCCAGTTGTCATCCATGCCGTAAAGGTGAATGTGCCCGTGTACAAGGTATTTCGGCTTATACCGGCTTATAAACCTATTAAAGCATTTAAATCCCCGGTGGCATAAATCAGGGCCGTCATGTATCCTGTACGGGGGTGCATGGGTTACCAGTATATCAATGTATTTTTTTTTAAAGACCTTATTTGCAAGCATAATCGGTTTTAGCCGGCAAACTTTCAGGCACATCTCAAACTCTGTATACTGGTGTTTGCCCCCACTGTATTTCATTGAACCTTCCAGGCCTCCTATAAGCAGGCCGCCGAAATTTATGATCCTGTTATCAATATTGGTGCATCCCTGGGGAATGTTTTGCCCAAAGCCCTTTTCTTTGAATATGTAATCCTTGTGGTGGTTGCCATAGACATAGTAGAGGGGCTTGTTCAGCATGGTCACAATATATTCAAGATAAGAGGTAGGCAAATCCCCGCAGGATATTATCAGGTCTATATCCTTCATTCTTTCTGTAATTGCAGGGCTATACAGTAGATCTGCTACCTTATCGCTTAAAGCTAATATTTTCATAATCAAAATTAATGATAGTTTTTTTAACCTGTATTTGCAATGGCAGGAAAAGTAGTTTTACATATGGTTCCTATTCTGTAAAATATATGTAAATATATAAAATGCTAAATAATCCCGGACCGGCATGAATAAAACAAGAAAAACAGTTTGGGGTAGGTTGAAGGCAATTACATTATTTATGGCCGCAGTAATTGCAGCTGCCGCATTCCAATTTATGGCGCCCGGGCCGGTAGAAGCCATAACCCTGCAGGAGCTTGGAGAGAGGATATCCAAACTGAGCGGGGAAGAAGAAAAACTGCTGGAAGAAATAATTTCTTCGGAGACAGAAGTCCAGATAAAGCAGGAGCAGATACAGTCATTTAATGAGGAGCTGCAGGGTTTAGAGGTAGAGCTGGAAGACCTTTACCAGAAGAGAAAAGAACTTAAAGACAGCATAAAAAGAAGGCAGGAGCTTCTGGTGGAAAGGATTGTCTATACATACAAATATGGCAATGATGAAATTACTAAATACATTCTGTCTGCCAGAAATTTGAATGAAGTGGTAAATAATCTTTATCTGTTCAGGAATGTAATGCAGAAAGATGCTCAGCTTATAGAAGAATACCGGTATGATAGGGAGCAGTATGACCGAATTTCCAGGGAATCTGAAGAAAAGAAAGAAGAAATAGAACAGCTTAAGCAGCAGATTGTTTTACAGGAACAAAGGCTAAGGGAGAGTATCGCTAAAAATAAGGTGCTTCTTGAACAGGTGAAAAGTGAAAGGTCCGAGGTGCAGAGCCTGCTTGCTGAAATAAAAAAGAGGATAGAGCGAATCCAGCCTCCGGGGCTGAAGCTGGTCGGTGAATGGGAAATGACAGCTACTGCATACTATTCTGGAGGGGGAGGGTTAAGCGGAAATGGTATTACTGCCATAGGCCTAAGAGTCAGGAAAGGCATAGTCGCTGTAGACCCCAAGGTAATACCCCTGGGGACCAAACTCTATATACCCGGCTACGGGGAAGCTTTTGCGGGAGATACCGGGGGCCGCATAAAGGGAAACAGGATAGATTTAGCCTTTGAATCACTGGCAGAATGTTACCGGTTTGGCAGGAGGAAGATAAGGGTTTATTTGGTTGATGGCTAAACTATTTTTAAAAGCTTGGCAAGGGATCTGAAGTCCTCTGTGTATTTTTCCTCGCTCACTTTCTTTTTAACCATAACATCATGGGGGCTGTAAAACGGAACCAGCTTGAATGAAGGATTCTCAAAAACCCTCATATGTATATCATTTATATCTTCATAATTTTTCTCTATGGAAAAAAAGTGCTTGAGTATTATATTGGAAACCTTTAAGCCCAGGGACACAATTATGTGGGGGGTAGTGATTGATATCTCTTCTATAAAATAATGGATGCAGTTTTTTATAAATTCTTCCTTTGGTTCCAGCTTGTCACCAACCCGGGGTGTACATTTAATCAGGTAGGTAAGGTATGTATCTTTTTCCAGTAAAAGATCCACTTCGTCCATAATATTTCTCAAAAAATTACCTGACTCATCGCCGCAGAACGGTTCTCCTGCTTTTTCTGCTCCCTGGGGGGTGGGGTAATAACCTATGATGATGATTTTTGCATTCGGGGCGCCAATTCCCGGAACCGGCTGTTTTCTTGATTTTAAAAGTTTGGTGCATTTCTTACATTTTCTTACACTTTCATGCAAATTGCTTAAACTTTGTTTAGAGCTTATTGGCATTTATTTCCAGTAATTTTTGCTAAGTGTTTATTATAGTACTTATTTATGATTTTCAAGTCAAGAAAATAAAGCTGGAAATATTTATCAATTTTTTGGTTATGAATTTTTTTTATTTTTACCCATTTCTGTTATTATATTACACAGGTCCCCTGCTCCCAAAAGAAGCAGGGGAAAATAAAAAAAGGAAAAAAGGAGTAAAACAATGGCAAAATACCAAGATCTAGCGGATGCAATCATCGCGGGTGACAATGTTAAAAGCAAGGATATCACCCAGAAGCTGGTAGATGATGGCGTTGATGCCTCCGACATCCTAAACGAGGGCCTGGTGCCGGGGATGAATGTAGTGGGAAAAAAGTTTAAAGCCAATGAGATGTATATCCCCGAGGTGCTTATAGCGGCAAGGGCCATGCATGCTGCTATGGATATCATAAAGCCCCTCCTTACCGAATCAGGGGCCCCATCAAGGGGAACAGTGCTTATAGGTACGGTTCAGGGAGACCTTCATGACATAGGCAAGAACCTGGTGGGCATGATGCTTGAGGGCGGAGGCTTTAATGTGGTAGATGCAGGAGTGGATGTTCCTACCGAGAAGTTTGTAGAGGAAGCCAAGAAAAACGATGTAAAGGTGCTGGGGCTTTCAGCGCTTCTTACCACCACCATGCCGGTTATGAAGGATATTATCGAAGCGCTCCAGTCAAACGGGGACACCAAGGATATAAAGGTTATGGTAGGCGGAGCTCCCCTTACCCAGGAATATGCAGAGTCTATCGGTGCTGCCGGTTATGCGCCTGATGCATCCAGCGCAGTGGATCTGGCCGATGAACTTATGAGCAGCTAAAGCTGTTAATAGGGATATTAAATTAGAAGTGTCTATTTGGATTTAGGCACTTCTAATTTTTTTTAAGTTCTTATTTAAGTTTTGAAAAGAGATTGGCCATCTCAATTGCACTAAGCGCTGCCTCCCAACCCTTATTTCCCATCCTGGTTCCGGCTCTCTCTATCGCCTGTTCCAGGGTATCCGGGGTTATTACTCCGAAAGATATGGGCAGGTTGGAGTCAAGGCTTACCTTGGCAATTCCCTTTATGGTTTCATTTGCTATATACTGGTTGTGTGCAGTGCCCCCTTTTATAATTGCTCCCAAACATATCATGGCATTGTATTTGCCGGAGCTGGCCATTACTTTTACCGCAGCGGGCATTTCAAAGGCTCCGGGAACCCAGACAATGTCAATACTTTCCTCCGGGCAGTTATGCCTGGTAAGGCAGTCTATAGCCCCGTCCAGCAGCTTGGATGTTATAAATTCATTAAAGCGGCTGGCCACTATGCCTACCTTTAAATTGGTTCCGTCAAGGTTTCCTTCTATCTTTCGCATCTTTAGTTCCTTTCCCTAATCTAATAAGTGGTTTAATTTCATTTTTTTTGCATCCAGGTACCGGCGGTTGCTGCTGTTCGGCCTTACCTTTAAAGGCAGCCTCTCGGTAATCTTTAGCCCGTAACCTTCCAGGCCCACAACCTTCCTGGGATTGTTGGTCATAAGGTGCAGGCTGGTAAGACCCAGGTCTGAAAGTATCTGGGCTCCCAGACCGTAGTCCCTGAGGTCCGCATCAAAACCAAGCTTAAGGTTTGCTTCCACTGTATCCAGGCCCTGGTCCTGAAGCTCATAAGCCTTCATCTTATTACACAGGCCTATTCCCCTTCCTTCCTGGGCCATGTAAAGCAGGACGCCTTCCCCTTTTTTGTTTATCATCTCCAGAGCGCTGTTTAGCTGCTGCCCGCAGTCACAGCGCTGTGAGCCGAATGTGTCTCCGGTAAGGCATTGGGAATGAACCCTTACCAGCACATTTTTTCTGTCCCTTACCTCTCCCTTTACCAGGGCTATATGGGTTTCATTATCTATTTTTGACCGGTAGGTTACTGCTTTAAATTTCCCCCATTTGGTAGGAAGGATTGCTTCGGATACCTTTTCAATTAGCTTTTCCTTTCTCTTCCTGTAGCGTATAAGCTCTTCTATGGTAAGGATTTTCAGGCTAAATTTGCTGGCAATCTCCACAAGGTCATTAAGCAGCGCAACCTCCCCTTCTTCGTTTATGACTTCACAAATGACACCAGCAGGGTAAAGGCCGCAAATCCTGGACAGGTCAACCGCTGATTCAGTATGGCCTGCCCTTACCAGTACCCCTCCCGGATTAGCCCTTAAGGGGAAAATATGGCCGGGCATGGCAAAGTCGCCCGGCTTGGTTTTGGGGTCTATAAAACTTTTAATTGTAGCTGCCCTGTCTTTGGCAGATACGCCGGTGCCAGATTTATTTTTTACGTCAATTGACACCACAAACGCTGCCATGTTTGGAGGCTTCTCATTTTCGGTTACCATCATCGGTATTTTAAGCTCATCAAGCCTTTCCCTGCCGCAGGGCAAGCATATCAGGCTTTTGCCGTGTGTCATCATAAAATTAATGGAGCCGGGGGTGGCTTTCTCTGCAGCCTGATAGAAAACCCCTTCGTTTTTTTCAGACCTGTCATCCACAATAATCATTATTTTACCCTGTTTGATATCCGGCATAGCCTCTTCGATTTTTGAAAAGTATTTCTTATTTAATGAATCCATATTTTTTTAATTTCTCCTCCAGTATCTTATCCTTGTTTTTATACCCAATATAGTTAGCCACGTACCTGGCTATTATATCCACCTCAATATTTACCCTGCTGCCCGCCTTTTTGCTGTGGAGGGTGGTGCTGCGGTATGTATGGGGTATCACCGCTACCCCGAACCAGCCGCCATCCTTCTCTGAAACAGTCAGGCTTATCCCGTCAATGGCTACCGAGCCCCTTCTGGCAATAAAAGGGCTGTATTCCCCTTCCAGGGTTAATACCATCCTGAAGGCATCTCCCTTATTTTCAATTTCTTTTATGGCGGCCACGAAATCCACATGGCCTGTAACCATGTGACCCCCCATCCTGGAACCAACCGAAAGCGCGGGCTCCAGGTTAACAGCAGCCCCCGGCTCTACATGTTTTAATGTCGTATTCTGGAGGGTCTGGTAGGAAATAAAGGCGCTAAAGCTACTGTCCTGCATGCTGTCAACTGTAAGGCAGCACCCATCCACCGCCACCGAATCACCAACCGAGACTTCTTTTATCAGGGCGGGGCATTCAACAGTTAAACCCAGGCCCTCTGCCTGTTTGCTGGTTTTGCTAATTCTTCCTGTCTGTTTAATTATTCCTGTAAACATCTTTTCTGGGGTATGCGGTTACCAAAAGCTCTCTCCCCGCCCTCCTTATATTCTTAAATTCTAGAAGCCTGGCCTGGCTTATTTTATTTATTCCCATATCTTGGAACATGCTCAATCCTGATTTTCCGATAGCCAGCGGAGCAAAAAAGATAAGCAGTTTATCGGTTTGCCCTTCATTTAAAAAAGAGGCATTCATGGCCGGCCCTGCTTCCAAAAGCACAGAAGTTATACCATAATCGGCGTAAAGCAGGGAAAGGGCTTCCCTTATATCTATTTTCTTATCTCCGCCGGTTCTTTCAATATATGCGCCCCTTTTTTTAAGCTCTTCTATTTTTTCCTGGTTTTGGCCGGCAGTAAAGATTATGGTATCTACCCTGTCCAGGGTCCTGGCTATATTTGAATCAAGCCCTATCTTTAGGCCGGTATCAAAAACTACCCTCCAGAAATCCTTCATTTTTCCCATTTTAAGGCCTGTATCTTCCGGCCTGTTCCGGGGAAAAAGGAAAGGATTGTCTGCAGCAACCGTGCCTATGCCGGTCAGAACGCATCCAGCCTCTTTCCTCAATCTGTGCACCAGCTTCCTTGAATAAGCAGAAGTAATCCATCTGGAATCCCCGCTGGAGGCAGCTATCTTCCCGTCCAGGCTTGCTGCTATCTTGGATGTAACCAGAGGGAGAGAGGTTTCCATATTTTTAAAGAATTCCTCATTCTGGGAAGCCGCCTCTTCGGCTAATAGCCCCTTCCTTACTCTAATCCCGGCATTTTTGAGCTTCTGGATGCCCCTGCCGCAAACTTCCGGATTGGGATCCTTTGCCCCTATAATTACCTCTGCAAAACGGTGTTTTATAAGCTGGTCGGTACAGGGCGGGGTCCTTCCGTAAGTATTGCAGGGCTCAAGGGTTACATACATCTTGGCCCCATCCAAGGGCTGTGAGGCTGCCTGGATAGCTTCTACTTCCGCATGTCCCCAGCCTGCCCTCTTATGGTAGCCGGTAGACAAAATATTGCCGTCCCTTACAATTACCGCTCCCACAATGGGGTTTGGCCTGGTGGCCCCCCTGCCTTTAGCGGCAAGCTTTAAGGCAAGCCTCATGTATTTTTTATCCTCTTCGCTAAATTTGCTCATAATTAAAAAAAGCCACAGAGAAAATCCGTGGCTTAAAAAACTTTAAGTCAATAAATTTTCTCCCATCCAGACTTTAACTGTCGGTCTTAGAATTTCACTAAGTCAGCCTTTATTTAAAAGGGTTGCAGACTTTTACTGCCGGTAAGGAATTTCACCTGTCCTTGAAAATTTAATTTAAAAATTATCAAATATACGCTAAGATGAATAAAAATTATAGCAGAAATAAGACGTTTTACAAATCCTGTCAAATTTGTTTTTGAATTTTTTTTGCAATCGATTAGAATATAGTAGACAAAATAATATGTGGAGAATAAACGATTGGCCTATAAAAGCAAAAAGATATTGGTTTCCTGCGGCACGGGAGTGGTAGCCAGCTCTTTTATTGCCGGTGAGATAAAAAAAATTTTAGAAGAAAGCAGGCTGGATGCGGACATAATAGAGTGCAAGGCCGCAGATATAGAGGACCTGTACCACGATGTTGATATAATAGTAGCCACCACCCAGCTGCCCCCCAAAATTTCCAGGCCCCAGATAAGCGGCATTCCTTTTATTACAGGCAATGAACTGGAAAAGGCAAGAGAGGAACTTATTAAACTGCTGAGGGATTAGAATTGGAAGAGACCAGGAAAATAAAGATTGCAGTTTCCATCCTTAACTGTAATTTTTTTAATTTATCGACACAGCTTACACAGATAGAAGAAGCAGGGGCAGACATGCTCCATCTGGATATTATGGACGGCCATTATGTGCCCAATATTTCCATAGGTCCCCAGGTTGTAAAAAGCCTTAAGGAAAGCAGCAAGCTTTTTTTTGACGTACACCTGATGGTAAGCAATCCCGAGAGCATGCTGGATGCTTTTATAGACAGCGGCGCAGACCTTATAACCGTACATGCAGAGACCTGTACCCACCTTCACCGCACCCTTTCATACATAAAGGAAGCAGGCTTAAAAGCGGGGATTGCCCTCAACCCCTCAACCCCCGTATGCAGCGTAGAGAATGTTCTGGACCTGGCTGACCTTATACTGGTTATGACCGTAAACCCGGGATTTGGAGGCCAAAAATTCATTTCTCCTATGGTAGATAAGATATCAAAGGTGGCAGCCATGCTGGATAATTACAGGAATGCCTGTGATAGGAAAAAGACGGCAGAGATACAGGTAGACGGGGGAATTGACCAAGACACCGCTCCTTTGGTTGTCAGGGCAGGGGCCACAGTACTGGTGATGGGCACAGCAGTTTGTTACTCAGATAATATCCCCCGCTATATCGCAGATATAAGGAATATCATTTAAGCTTCAGCAGTTTTTCAATTTCTTCCTTGGTGCTGGCTGAGAAGGCTTTTTTTACCAGGTTAGAGCACTCTGCAGGGTCTAGATTGTCTAATATGTTTTTTACCCGGTTATAATTCCTGAGGCCGATGCTAAAGCCATCTATGCCCATCCCTACCAGCAGGGGCACATAATAGGGATGAGATGCAATTTCCCCGCAAACGGTTACTTTCTTATCATGCCTGTGCACCCGCCTGATTATATGCTGCAGCATTTTCAGGGTGGGAAGGTATAAAAAATTTTCGTTTTCCATGGCGGTGGTGCTAATCCTGCTTACCGCATAGCTTAATGAAAGCAGATCATTGGTGCCGATGCTCAAGCTGTCAACATTGGGGATGATATAATCCAGCGAAAATACTGCCCCGGGGGTTTCAATTATGGCCACTACCGGTATCTTCTCCCTGTAAGCCTCTTTCTTCTGACTTAATCTTTTTTCTACCTTCTGCAGCATGGCCTTAAAGGCGATAATGTCTTCAGGCTTGGACACCATGGGAAGGGATATGCTTAAGTTTCCGCAGGTGCTGGCTTTAAGCAGCGCTTCCAGCTGGATTTCCAGTATCTTTTCAATCTTTGGCCTCAGCTCCTCTTTTCTAAATGATTCCTTGTAAAGGAGGTTAATGAGGGCCTGCTTGTCTCCGCTTAAGTCAAGCATCCTCAAAGTCACCGGCCTTTCTCCGTAAAGGGCCAGTATCTTCCTGTAGTTCAGGTATTGTTTTTCCAGGGTAAGCCCCATGTCTCCATTCAGTATGGAAAGCTCTGTCCTGAACAGGCCTATTCCTTTTACTCCAATTTTTTTTGCTTCAATAGCTTCACCGGTTGAGTTTATATTCACCATTATGGAAAATTTTGTATCTGTATGCCGTCCGGGGCGCGTCTTTTCTGCCTGCAGCTGAGGAGAGGTAAACTTCTGGTATTTATCCAAAGTCGCCGGATCGGGATCAACAATCAATATCCCCAGGTACCCGTCCAGTATTGCATACTGGTAGTTTTTCAGTTTGCTGATTTCCTCATCTAAGTTTATAAGGTAGGGCACCTTTATTGATTTGATAAGTATAGACGTATGGGACTCAATGCTTCCCTTGGCGCTTACTATGCCCTTCACCCTGCTAAAATCAATTTCAGCAAGATCGGTAGGGAAAAGGTTCCTGGTAACCATGATAAGGGAGCTTTCCTTTCCCGGCTGGCTGCCGCCTTTCCCTAAATCAGTACTTTTTAGCCTGGTAACCAGGCGGTTGTAGAGATCAATCAGGTCATAGATCCTGTTTTTAAATTTCTCCCTTTTGTTCTGCTTCAGCAGTTCAATCCTCTCATTAAATACTATGGAGACTGCAAGGTAGGCAGATACCCTGTAGCTCTTTATAATATCCACCACCCTGTCGAATATATTGGTATCCTTAAGTGCAAGCATCTGGAAATCGATGATCTCTGAAAATTTTTCACTTACGGATTTCTTAAGCTTGTTTTTTGCGGCCAAAAGGTCCTTGCGGGAGGCGGTTATGGCATGCTGGAACTTCCGGATCTCGGAATCTATCTCGCCGGGCTTGAGTTTTTTTTGCTCCAGGCCTTTTCTGAGTATCTCTATTTTTTTTACATTCTCAATATTCAGGCCGTAGAATTCCTTGGACAGTGTCTGGAGCAGGGTCTTCTCCCTCCTGGTTCCTGTACTTGCTATAAATATTTTGCCTGCAACGTATCCTTTGCAAACAGTTATGCCTTTTATGACTTTCATATCTAATAGTTTTTTAGCTTTTTAATGCTGTGGCCGAAAAAATTAACCAGCTGCTGGTATAATTTATCCTCATCCCGGCCGTTTATGGTTACCTCAATGCTGTCTCCATCCTCTACCCCTAAGCTCAGAACCTCTGTAATATTTTTCGCATTAGCCTGGATGCGGCCAAAAGATATATGCACATCTGATCTGTAATTGTGGCATAGCTGCACCAGCCTTGAGGCTGGCCTGGCATGCAGCCCTTCACTGTTTTTTACTTTGATGGCAAACTGTTTCATTGCAGTAATAGATTTTACTATAAATCAGGGGGAGTTATAAGCTGGATTATCGTTTGAGGTTTCTTGAAACCCCGTGCAGCAGGTCTCCAATCCTTTCCAGGTGGAGGATAATATCTGCAAAAACTACTCCCGAAAGGGGAAGGCACTGGCCTTCCTGGAGCCTTTTTAGGTGGCTTGCCCTGATGTTCTGGACTATTTTGTCTATCTCTTCTTCGATATCGTCGCATTCTATCAGCGCCTGCTGGTCGTCATTTTCCATACCCTCCAGCAGGGTTTCAAACATCTGGCTCACCTTGGAGAAAGCCGACCTCAGTTCTTTCTGGGCAACATCTGAAAAACTCATATTGTTTTCTTCCTTTACCAAGATCAGGTAAAGTATGCTTTCGCAATGGTCAGCCGCTCTTTCCAGGTCATAGGCCATGTGCAGAAATCCGGTAAGATCCTTGGAAAGGGCCTTATTTAACGACCTCTGTGAAATCTTGGTCAGATACCTGATTATGTCCTCTGTAATGCTGTCAACTGCAATCTCCCTGTCTAAAACCTTTTCCTCTATAACCGGTTTTCCCTTATGCAGCCTTTCATTGGTAAGGCTGAGCATCTCATGGGTGATATTGGCAACCCTGGTAAGTTCCTTTTTTGACTGGTCCAGGGCTATATCCGGGGTCTGTATCAGCCGGCTGTCCAAAAACAGCGCATTTTTGTTTACAGTTATGTCTTTGCCGGGAAACATCCTGGTAACCGCTTTTGCAAACAGCCCCAGGGCCGGAAACAGTATTATGGTGGTTATTATATTAAAGCCGGTATGTATATTGGCTATTTGCCGGGGAACGCTTAACCCGGTAAAAGAGATTATGTAGTTTTGGAGCCCAAACCCGTAAAGGAGAATCATAAATATTATGGTTCCAATGATATTAAACATAAGGTGGGAGAATGCCGTCCTTTTTGCGGTAATAGTGGTTTTAAGGGAAGATATTAATGCTGTTGAACAGGTCCCTATATTGTCACCAAGGAGTATGGGTATGGCTGCGGTTATGGGCATCAGTCCCTGGCTGGCCAGGGCAATCAAAAGGCCAATGGTGGCAGAGCTGCTCTGCAGTATGGTGGTCAGCACAATTCCTGCCAGCAGGCCCAAAAAGGGGTTTTGGCCAAATATCAGGAGAAAATTCTTAAAGGCTACATTATCCCTCAATGGCCCCAAAGCTTCTTTCATTATGTTCATCCCCAGAAAAAGCAGGCCCATTCCTATTACCGCCATGCCGATATTCTTATACCTTTTTTTCCTGCCAAAAAAGTAAAAACAGAACCCGATTATTATTATGGGAAGAGATAGCATATCTACCCTGAAGGAGATTATCTGGGCAGTTATAGTGGTGCCTATGTTTGCCCCCATAATGATTCCTATGGCCTGGTGCAGTGTGAGCAGTCCCGCGTTAACGAAACCCACGGTCATAACCGAGGTTGCACTGCTGCTCTGGACCAGGATAGTGGCAAAAAGCCCTATAAGCAAGGCAGACCAGGATTTTTTGGCCAGGAAATTTATTGCTGACTTCAGCTTGTTGGATGTAATTTTCTGCAGGCTGTTGCTCAAGCGGTTTAAGCCAAATAGAAACAGCGATAATCCGGCAAGAACCTCAATTACTATCCTTATATACATAAAATGTTCGAATATAGGCTAGATTACAAAATACTAGAGTAATAATAAGGGAGATTGTAAAAAATTTCTATAATTAATAATTTTTTTTTCAAAAAAAATTATAGGCTAAAATACGATGTTTTTACTGCTGGTGCTAAAAGTATTATACTTATATTTATAAAATTGGGATTACTTAGATAAGCTTCATTTATAGTATACAAGGAGGTAAAAGTTATGAAAAGATTTGTTTATGCCCTGCTTGCCGCCTTTGCCCTGTTTGTAATAGTATCGCCTCTCTATGCATTCACACAAGTAGGCGGAGACTCTATAAACATAGCTACCGAAATAGCAGATGATGTGTATGCATTCGGCAACAGCATAAACCTGCTTGCAGACCTGCCTGAAGATTTTGTTGCTGCAGGAAGCAATATAAGAGTAAGCGGTAATGTAGGCAAGGATCTGATTATAGCCGGCGGTACCCTGGATGTCTCCGGGGACGTGGGAGATGATGCCCGGATGGCAGGAGGAATTGTAACCGTTAACTCCAGGATAGCTGACGACCTTATACTTGCCGGAGGGCGCGTGACCATTGGAAAGGATGCTGCTGTTGGAGGGGACCTGGTGGTTAACGGAGGTACAGTGAGAATAGACGGAGATGTAGACAGCAGGATTCTGGCCAATGGGGGAACCATTGATATCAATGGTAGAGTTAAAGGTGATGTAGCCATAGGTAATGTAGGGAGGCTTAATATAGGGCCTACGGCAGTTTTAGAGGGAAATCTTACCTACTCTTCAACCCAGCAGGCCTCTATTTCAGAACAGGCTCAGATAGCAGGGGATATAGAGTTTACTGTTATAGAGGAACCAATAACCAAAACCCGCATAACCCCGGCTGCTCCCCTGGCATTATTTGCAGCAACTTTTTTGGGCGGCAAGGTGATTTCATTCCTAAGCCTGTTTGTATTGGGTATACTGCTTATGCTGTTTATCCCTAAAATATTTGAAAGGTTTAATAACCGGATGAGCTCAACCCTGGGTAACTGTGCAGGGGCAGGAGCGGTTACTTTCTTCGGTACGCCCCTGGCATTATTGGTGATATTTATAATATCTATATTCCTCTTTATAACCGTCATAGGTTCCGGTACAGGGCTGATGCTGCTGGCTTCAATTTTCGTGCTGTCAGTACTCTATTCCGTACTCATCTATGTCAGTACAGTATTCCTTTCTTACCTTTTAGGTAAAAAAATCCTTTCAAGGTCTTCTCTGGACTTTAACCGGTACGGCTGGAAGGTTCTTGCCTACCTGATAGGGCTGGTCATTATAAGTATAGCATTCGCCATACCCTTTGTAGGATGGCTGGCCAGAATTGCGGCGATACTCTTTGGTTTAGGCGGACTGTCGCTTCTAATAAAAGACAGGGTTGCTTCGGCTTCAAAAAGTTGATAGAAAACCCCTAAACAAAAACATATAGCCCTGTAAGCTTACAGGGCTATATGTGCATATTCCTTTAATCCAAGCTCAATCAGTCTACGATAATTGCCTCGGTAGGGCAGCTTTCCTCTGCTTCCTGAATGCACTCTTCATCATTTTCATCATAATCAGTTTTAATAACTTCAGCAACATCTTTATCTTCATTCATTTTAAAAATATCGGGGCATGTTTCTTCACACAGTCCGCAACCGGTACAGAGTTCTTCGTCTATTCTTACTTCCATTTACTCCCTTTCTTTGTTTTTTAATTAATTTCTACCTACGATACATTATTGTAATATACAAAATTTTTATTTGTAATTCAATAAATTTTTAATTATTTTTTATTTGTAGATTTTTGGCAAAAAAAATAGAATATTACTATTATGGAGAGCAAAATAGAACTGGTATCAGGAAAAAACCATATAGCTTTTGGCCTGAATGAATCAAAGACTGCAGAGAAGCTAAAATCCATCCTTCCGGTTAAGTCAGAAGCACAGGTATGGGGAAATGAGATCTATTTTTCCATACCCTTAGAGCATGAACTGGAACAGGGGGAGGAAATCCTGGAGGTGGGGGACATAGCTTACTGGCCTCCGGGGAATGCGTTCTGCATTTTTTTTGGCAGGACACCGGCAAGCACAGACCGGAAGCCGAGGGCTGCCGGCCCGGTTACGGTTTTGGGCCATATATCCGATTCAAAGGATGTAGGCAGGCTTAAAAAAATAAAGCAGGGCGATCCGGTTGAGTTAAAGCTAAGCTAATAGCTACATGCGCAATAGAAGAATGCCTGCCACAATCAGGGCTATGCCTGCCCCCTTGGCTATGGATATTTTTTCAGCAAAAAATATTACAGATACTATAACCGTTATCACCGGAAATGCGGAAGCTATAGGGACAACTCTTGAGGTCTCTCCAAGCCTTAAGGCGTAGTAATAGGCAAAATGACCAATAAGGGAAGCAAATATACCTTCCATAGCTATAAAGGAAGCACTTCTGAGGTTGACGCTGGCTAATTCCTTTATGTCTCCCCTAACCAGGACTATGATTAAAAGTATTATGGATATGACAAAACTTCTGATGGCCAGAGCAAGATAGGGGCTTATTTTAGCCAGGCCCAGTTTTCCAAAAACCGGAGCAATACCCCAGAACAGCATGGTTATTAAAGCAAGCAGGTACGGATAAAATCTTGCGCTCATATTGCCCCCTAAGATTTTATGATATTTTTTTAATTTTAGACCAATAGTTTTAGCAGGGCAAAAACATTTTTTCGAGAGTTAATGGCGGTTGAGCATGATTTAAAAAATCCTGCAGAAGAGGCGCCAGAGAGGCAGAAAAAGAGCTGTGCCCCGGCAGAATCCAAGCCGCACCTAATGGTGGTGCCAAAAATCGTCTAATAGCCGGTAAGGATTGGGCATGCTTTTGTCTCTTAAGTGATATATTGAAATGATAAATGAAAAAGCATCCCATGGGCTCCGGTTAACCTGTACTTTTATGTTAGAATACCGCTAAGGTCTGGTATCGTATTTATTTTTTTTATATTATATAATCAAATGAAGCAGAGGTGATAAATATGATAGATTATGTAAGGCTTAGGAAAGCCCCCTATATTTCCAAAAGGATGTATATAATTAAAGCCATTTGTGAGCAGAACAAGGTGGATTTAGAATATCTTTTTGGGCTGTTTAACCTTTATAATGAAAAAAACAGGGGGAAATGGTTCTGGCAAAAGGCAGCCTTCAGCGGAGCTATGAAGGACCGCTATGAGGAATTTAATAAGACTGCAGACCGCATAGCTAAGGAAATAAAGGTTGGTGATGAGCAAAAAACCAATGCTAAAATTTCTGAGGCAAGTGAACTCCTGGATAAATTAATGCAGGCTATGGAGATGAACCTGGAAGTTGACCGGGTCATGGACAGGGGATATGTGAGAGGTTTTTTGGACAGCAACCTTAAAAGCCTTATAGACGACGGCCTTAAAGGCCTGGTATAGCTTGGCTGTTTTATTCTACCAGGATAATGTACCTGTAGCTTTCTTCAAGGGTTAGATTTCCAAAAAACGGCATACTTTCTTCTTGTTCAAACTCAAGTACAGCCTGATAGGTTCCCGGGGAAAGCTCTACATCAGCCAGAGAGTCAGGCAGGATAGAAATCATGCTTTCCTGAGGGCCTACCAGGTATAAGGTGGTACTGTAAATGCTTGTATTGGCTACCTGCAGCATGCTTTTTTCAGGCATATTTATTCTTACCGGGTCTTCTTCGGTTGCCAGGTTTCGGTAACTTGTTGCCTTGATATAATTTACCTTGCTGCGGGAGAGATAGGAAATGTAGTCAGCGGAAACTTCGGGATTATATTCCAAAATCACCTGGTAAAGGTATGCAGCTTTTTTATAATCCTGCTCTGTAAAATAATTGTAAGCTATATTTTCCAGATAAAACGGGGGTATGTCAGAGAGTATGACATTCCTGTAATGGGAAACCCTGAAGCTGTCTTCCGGCGCCCTGAAAATCTCAATCACCTTCAGGAATTCTTCTACTGCCTCCCCATATTCTGAATTGTTTTTGAGCTCGATGGCCCTGTTTATATGGCTTACAAAAAGCAGCTCGCTTGATTTTTGGGCATAATCGCTGGAGGGGTATTCTTCTATTACTTTATTGAAAAGTTCTATGGATTTATCCCAGTCAAGCGCTTTCCTGTAGGCAGCGGCAGCCCTGAAGGCCAGTTCAGGAATCTTATGTTCGGCTATAAATGCCGGATCAGAGCCAGGGTATTCATTTTGTATATTGGAGTATATGTTCAGGGCTTGCTGGTAATTGCCTGCTGCCAACCTGTATTCATAGTTTTCCATGTAACTGTCTGCCACTTCAAGGTAGCAATCAACATATATGCTCTTAACTTCCAGGCTGGGAGCAATAAGTTCCTTTTCTGTAGCTTCCTGCAGGTAGTTTAATGCCTGGATGCAGTTTCCATCTTCATAATAGGCAAAGGGCAGGTTTTTTAATGCATTTTCATAATACCTGCTGCTCGGGTAATTTTCCACAATTTTCAGGTATTCGTCTATGGCTTCAGAGAACTGATTTTCCTCAAAATGGCTCTGTGCCCTCAGGTTGAGCGCGAATGGACCAAAAATGCTGGAGACTATAATGCCGGCCAGAAAAACAATGAAAAAAAAGATGAAAGCAAAACCTATTCCGCTTCTCCTTACAAAATTAAACACAGCAAATATAAGGCTTAAGACAACCGCAATAATGCTGACCAGGGGCAGATAGTCCCAAAATATCCCTCTGTCTGTATAAAGCAGATAGGCCAGGCCGATTATTGTCAGAATAAAAAGGACTATAAATATTATGGAACCTGGCCCCGGTTTGTTTCTTCTTTTATAGGTATACATCAATCTTTAGTTTAAACCCTTGTTCTGTATTCCATCACATAGGTATCCCAGTACCTTCTATTGTAATAATGGTCTTTTTGCAAAATTTTTTTCAGCAGGAAACCACATTTCTGGTAAGCTTTTATTGCCCTTTTATTGTATTCATACACATTTAAAACTATTGACCTTAATTTTAGCTTCCTGGTTGCATAACTGATTACGATTTTTACTGCCTCGGTGCCATAGCCCTTGTTCCAGTAGTTTTTTTCTCCGATGACTATACCGAATTCAGCTGTTTTCCTGAACCAGTTTATCTTGTGCAGGGCACAATTGCCGATATAGCGGCCGGTGGTGGTTTCTATAGCAAATGCCAGGTCATTTTTGGACCTCTTCATGAACTGGTACCATTCATCTTCCTGCTGTTTGTTAAGACCGGCAAAGTCCTGGCTTAGGTATTTATTTACCTCAGGGTCTTTTAACCATAGAAGCGACTTGTCCAGGTCCCTTTCCTCAAGTTTCCTGATAATAGTCTTTCTGCCTACAATTTTCGTTTCCGGATAATTGCGTACCTTCATATAGATGGAAAAGATTTTAATAATACTATAAATTTTACAACAAATATAATAAAGTTGAAAATCGGGTCAATAATTTATTTGACAGGCAGAGATAAGTGGTATAATATTTAGAAAAATGTTAGGTATCCCTAAATTTATGAACCAAAAGATTAACATAGCTCTTGCCGGAAATCCTAATTCAGGCAAAACAACTGTTTTTAACAGCCTTACAGGGTCAAGGCAGCATGTGGGCAACTGGCCCGGGGTAACCGTTGAAAAAAAAGAGGGAACATTAAATTATGACGGCTACCGCTTAAATGTGGTAGATTTGCCCGGGGTTTACAGCCTTTCTGCCCTCTCCCTGGATGAGATTGTGGCCAGGGATTATATACTTGAAAGCAGGCCCGATATTGTAGTGGACGTAATTGATGCTTCCAACCTGGAGAGAAACCTGTATCTTGCTCTTGAGCTTCTAGAGCTGGGATTTTCCACCAGGCTTATTTTTGTCTTTAATATGTATGATGTGGTCCAGAAAAAAAAGCAGGAGATCGATATCCAGAAATTAAGCAGGCTGCTCGGGGTTCCCATAATTACAACTGTGGGCACTACGGGAAAAGGCATAGATAAGCTTAAGCATAAAATACTGGAAGTTTACAAAAATCCAAAGAAATCCTCCCCCAAAATAGTAAATTATGGTGATGAACTGGAACATGAGATAGCCAGACTGGAAAAAAGGCTGAATAAGATAAGCGGACTGGACAAGAAATTTTCTCCCCGATGGGCGGCCATAAAGCTTTTAGAAGGCGACAGGGTAATAACCTCAGAGATAGAAGGGATGGACAGCTATCCTGCGGTAGAGCATGCAGAAAATATTAAGAAACACCTGGCCAATGTGTTCGGGGATAACTCGGATATAATAATAGCGGATAGAAGGTACGGCTTTATAAGCGGCCTGCTGAGGGAAGTCGGATATTTTGATGTAACCCTGGACAGGCAGACAATGTCTGACCGTATTGACCTGATTGTTACCAGCAGAGCAGCAGGGATACCCATATTTTTGCTTTTGATGTTTGTAACCTTTCAGCTAACCTTCCAGGTGGGGGGATATATACAGGGCTGGATGGAAGGCGGGATAGCCATAATGAATGCCCACCTGGGTAATTTCATGGCCCAGGCAGGTATTAGCAGCTGGATAATTTCACTTATCCAGGATGGTATTATAGGCGGGGTGGGGGGCGTAATTATATTCATTCCCAATATTTTCATACTTTTCTTTTTGATTTCTTTCCTTGAAGACAGCGGGTATATGGCCAGGGCTGCATTCATAATGGATAACCTGATGCACCGCATGGGCCTGCACGGCAAATCCTTTATCCCTCTGGTAATGGGATTCGGGTGTAATGTTCCGGCTATAATGGCTACCAGGACCCTGGAAGAAAGGAAAGATAGGCTGCTTACCATACTGATTATCCCCTTTATTTCCTGCAGCGCCAAGATCCCCGTCTATATCCTTTTAGCCGGTGCTTTTTTTGGAGGCAGGGCAGCGCTGGTAATATTTTCCTTATATATTTTAGGAATCCTGGCAGCTGTAGGAACCAGTAAGCTTTTCCATAGGATATTTTTTAAAGGCCTGTCCAAGCCTTTTGTGATGGAGCTTCCCCCTTACAGACTTCCCACCTTAAAGGGCGCGATGATACATATGTGGGAAAAAGGCTCAGAATTTCTAAAGAAGATGGGGACCATTATTCTGGTGGGTTCAATATTTATCTGGCTTCTGGGGGCTTTGCCCGTAGGAGTTGATTATGCCAGCCAGCAGTCATTTGCCGGCAGGATAGGCATGTTTTTATCGCCCGTCTTAAGGCCGCTTGGCTTTGGCTGGATAGAAAGTGTAGCCCTTCTGTTTGGTTTTGTGGCCAAAGAAATAGTGGTGGGAACATTTGGAGTGGTGCTGGGGGCTTCTGAAACCGGTGAAGGCCTGGTGTCTGCCATACGGAACCTGATGACCCCCCTTAAGGCGTATACATTTTTAGTGTTCACTCTTCTGTATACGCCTTGCCTGGGCACGGTAGCGGCTATAAAAAGGGAAACAGGTTCATATAAGTGGACTTTCCTATCCATAGGCTACAGCCTGTTTTTAGCCTGGACTATTTCCTTTGTAATTTATAGGATAGGATTATTGATAGGGTTAAGTTAAAAAGCCATGCTTGATAAGATATTAAATTTTTTCAAAAACCCGAAAGGAACCAGGACCCTAAAGGAACTGGCAGAAGAATTGGGCACAGAGCCTTCCGCACTGGAGGGCATGCTTGATTTTTTGGTAAAAAAGGGCAAGCTGAAAGTTGAGTATCAGCACACACATCCTGGAAGCTGTGAAAACAGCAGCCCGGCATGCATTGCCTGCCCTTCCAGGGGCAGAAGCAGCAGCCCGGCTGCTAAATATTATTACCTGGCAGATTAGGCTATTTTTTTGCTCCCATGTTCTCCAGGAATGTTTTAATGAGGTCAATAGGTAAAGGAAAGATAATTGTAGAGTTTTGCTCTGCAGATATTTCTTTTAGGGTTTGCAAAAATCTAAGCTGC
>JBNJCW010000015.1:0-33796 GCA_051744345.1 Actinomycetota bacterium | reverse complement strand
ACGATGACCTGGTAAAAACTCTAAGCTATGATATGAAAATAGGTTTTAACCTGATCGACGGCGGCCTGGTAAGGGAATTGGAAGCCCTGGAGCCTTACGGGGTGGCAAACCCCCGGCCGGTGTTTAGGACTGATAATTGTATGGTAAAAAATATCTGCTACCTTAAGGGAGGAAAACATGTAAAGCTTGTGCTTGAGGAGGGGGGAAAGCTCATGGAGGCAATCTACTTTAATAGCGGAGAATATATAAAGGAAACCCTGGATAATAAAGATAGAATCAGCATACTTTACAGCCTCAAGGAAAATAGCTGGAAGGGTATAGACAGTATACAGCTTAACCTTATTGACCTATTTTAGGTTATGTAAAAAATGTTTTATAATATACCTTACTAAAGAAAAGGGCTAGTCCTATGAAAAGATTAAAAGATAAAACTGAAGCACAACTATTAAAAGATATAGACACAGACCTTGTGTTTAAGAAGCTTACCGATAAGGTAAAAAGCTATAATCCGCAGGTCGATATTGCCTTGCTGCAAAAAGCTTATGATATGGCCAAGAAAAACCATATGCAGCAGTACAGAAAATCAGGGGAACCGTTTATCGTCCATCCCCTGGAGGTAAGCATCATACTTGCTGAGATGGAAATGGATCAGACATCCATAACAGCAGCATTGCTTCATGACCTGGTTGAGGATACAGAATTAAGCCTGGCCAAGATAAAGAAAGAGTTTGGCTCCAAAACTGCAAATATAATAAACGGGGTTACCAAGCTTGAAAAGATTGTTTTCCACAGCAAAGAACAGCGCCAGGTTGAAAATTTAAGGAAGATGATAATTGCAATGTCCGAAGATGTCAGGATAATACTGATAAAACTTGCAGACAGATTGCATAATATGAGGACCCTGTCTTCCTTGAGTAAAGAAAAAATCCAGCAGAAAGCTCTGGAGACTCTTGAAATATATGCTCCCATCGCCCACCGCCTGGGTATCTATCAGATAAAATCAGAATTGGAGGACTTAAGTTTCAGGCACCTTTATCCCAAGCAGTATAAGCTTATATATGATATGACCAGGGAGAAAATCGCCAAAAGGAAGGCTTTGATGGATGAAGCCATAAAAATAATAAAGAAAAAGCTTAAAGAAGTGGATATAAGCGCGGAGATTAGCGGAAGGAATAAAAATTATTACAGTATTTACAATAAAGTTACCAAACAGCACCGGAAATTTGAAGATATATATGATTTGATGGCGGTAAGGGTTATAGTTAATGACGTTAAGACCTGTTATGGTGCCCTGGGCATCCTGCATTCATTATGGAAACCGGTACCCGGAAGGTTTAAGGACTATATTGCCAATCCCAAGTTCAACATGTACCAGTCACTGCATACCACGGTTATAGGAAATAAGGGTAAGCCTCTGGAGATTCAGATAAGGACATACGATATGCATAAAATTGCCGAGTATGGTATTGCCGCCCATTACAAATACAAGGAAAGAAAACTGAAATCAAGCGGTTTCGATAAGCGGATTGCCTGGATAAGGCAGATACTTGACTGGCAGAAGGAGTTAAAGGACCCGGAAGATTATATGGAATCTCTGAGGCTGGATCTTTTCGAGGAAGAGGTTTTTGTTTTCACTCCCAAAGGAAAGGTAATCAATCTTCCCCGGGGCTCAACCCCTATAGATTTTGCTTACCAGATACATACCGACATAGGCCATAACTGCATAGGTTCAAAGATAAACGGGCAGATGGTGCCCATAGAAACAGTCCTGGAAAATGGGGATATTGTGGAAATTATAGTATCCAAAACCCCAAAGGGCCCCAGCAGGGACTGGCTCAATGTAGTAAAGACATCCAGTGCCAGGAATAAGATTAAGCAGTGGTTTAACCGGGAAGAAAGGCAGGAATCCTATAATGCCGGAAGAGAGATAATGGCCAAGATACTGCGTAAAAACAGCTTGTCTTTCAAGAACATCCCTTCCGAGGTAATGGAAGATATTTCCAGGGAAATGAATTTTGAAAAAGTGGACAGGCTGTTTAGTGCCATAGGCTCCCATAAGGTTTCTCCGCATCAGGTTTATACCAAGATTGTAAAAAAGCTTTCCCAGACCCAGCCTGAAAAAGATATAACCATTGAAGATATTGAGCAGAAACAAAGAAAGAAAAGGGATGAAACGGGCATAGTGGTCAAGGGCATGGACGGGGTGCTTGTTACCATAGCTAAATGCTGTAACCCGGTGCCGGGAGACCGTATTACAGGATATATTACCAGGGGAAAGGGAATCTCTGTACACAGGAAAGATTGTAATAATATTAATAACCTGGCAAAGATGAGCAAGCAGCGGTTTATAGAAGTTGAGTGGGATAAGAAATCACCCTATAAATTCAATGCAGAGATTCAGATTGACGGCTTGGACAGGACAAAACTTTTAAGGGATATAACAAATGTGATAAGCGAATACGACCTCAATATTGTAAGCGCAAATACATTAAAGGTTGACAAGATAGGACATGCAAGATTCAGGTTCTTGATTGAAATAAGCAATAAATATATATTGAAGGATGTAATTAAGAATCTAAGGCAAATAGATTCTATTTATGATGTATTTAGAATAGTACCTAGAAAGCAGACTTGAAAGTAAAAAGACTCCAGCTGGGCTTTTTTAGCGTAAATTGCTATATTTTGCACCTGGATAGCAGTTGTATTATCATTGACCCCGGTGCAGAGGCAGCAGAAATTGAAAAATATATTGACGGCAGCAAATCAAAGCCATTGCTGGTGATAAACACCCATGGCCATTATGACCATTCTGGCGCTGTGCCGGAAATTATTAACCGGTATGGAATAAAATTCTACATACACCGCCTTGAGGAGGATACGGTAACCTCTCCGGAAATAAACCTTTCTTCTGTTTTTGGCGGAAAGGCTTTTTCTATAAACCGCTATACCCTTATTGATAAAAAAATAGAGGCTTATTTAAAGGAATTAGGCCTGGGGATTATACACACCCCCGGGCATACCCCGGGAAGCATAAGTATAAAAACAGGCAACTTCCTTTTTTGCGGGGACCTTTTGTTTAAAGGGGCTGTGGGCAGGACGGATCTTGCAGGGGGAGACCTGGGGGTTATAAAAAAATCTTTGAGAAAAATAAGAAAAATGGATAAAAATCTGGTAATATATCCTGGTCATGGCCAGGATACAGTACTTGAAGATGAACTGGCTTCAAATTATTATTTAAGTGATGATTTTTTAGGATAAGGATAAGTGATCTGCTGTGGTTTTAAATTCACCCAGGGGAACCGCTGATATTTACGGTCCGGATCTTGAATACAGAAATTATATAATAAGCAAATCAAAGGAACTGTTTGCCCGGTTCAATTATAGCCAGATAGTAACCCCTACCTTTGAGCATACCGAAGTGTTTTCCCGCAGCATAGGAGAGGCTACAGATATTGTACAGAAAGAAATGTATACATTTAAGGATAAAAAGGGCCGCTCCCTGACCCTAAGGCCTGAGGGTACTGCCAGCATAGTCAGGTCAGTGGTGGAGAATAAACTTTACTCAGGGAACCTTCCTTTAAAACTTTTTTACTCAGGAAACATGTTCAGGTACGAGAGGCCGCAGAAGGGAAGGATGAGGGAATTCTTTCAGCTGGGGGCAGAGGCTGTCGGCAGTGATAACCCCCTGATAGATGCAGAGATGATCTGGCTTATAAACGACCTGTTTAAAGCAATTGGTTTCAGGGACCTGGTGCTGCTTGTAAACAGTATGGGCTGCGAGGTTTGCCGCAAAGGTTACATAAAAGAGTTTAAATCATTCCTTGCCCGCCGGAAGGAAAAACTCTGCGGTGAGTGCAGGCAAAGGTATGAACAAAATCCGTTAAGAATATTTGACTGCAAAAACAAATCCTGCAAAAAAGAGCTAGAGGGCAGCCCCAGGATATCCGATTACCTCTGCAGAAATTGTGCCGGGCATTTCGATAAATTAGCAGGGTACCTGAAGCTTCTGGGAATAAATTTTGAGGTAAGCCATGAGCTGGTGAGGGGTTTTGATTACTATACCAGGACCGTATTTGAAGTTATATCCAAGCAGATTAAAAGTGCACAGAATGCCCTCGGCGGGGGAGGGAGGTACGATAAGCTGATAAAACAGTTTGGGGGACCTGACCTGCCGGCCATTGGTTTTGCCATTGGGGTGGAAAGGACCTCTATGCTGATGCAGCAGCTGGGCATAGAGCCCGGAAAACAAAAAGATAGAAAGCGTATCTACATGGTTTCCATGGAACAGAAGTTTTCTTCTTTTCTGATAAAGATGCTTAAGTTTTTCAGGAATGATTTTATATGCGATACCAATTTCAATATAAGAAGCATTTCCAAAGAGCTTAAATGGGCAGAAAAAAACGGTTATGATTTTGCCTTTATAATAGGAGAGGAAGAATTTAGGAACAGTATGGTAAGCATAAAGGATATTAAAGAATTCAAGCAGCATACATTTAAATGGGAAAAAGAAAAGGATAAAATATTAGATTTACTGAGAGGAAATTAGACATGCCTTTTGACGTTATGAAAAATTCAGAATATTCAGCTTTCCAGACCTCCCTTAGGAGCAACCTGTGCGGGCAGCTGGATTCAGGCTTTGTGAAAAAAGATGTCAGCTTATGCGGCTGGGTAAACAGCAGAAGGGACCATGGAAAACTTATTTTTATTGATTTAAGGGATTTTTCGGGGATAGTACAGCTGGTGTTTGATCCTGCCCAGAGCAGCGAATCCTACCGTCTGGCAAAAAAAACAAGGAGTGAATATGTTTTAAAGGTCAGGGGAAAGGTAAAAAAAAGAAGTGAAGATACTATAAACAGGGAGCTTAAAACCGGTGAGATAGAGGTTTTAGCAGAGGATATTCAGATACTTAACCGTTCCAAAACACCTCCTTTCCTTTTAAATGAAAGGGAAAAAGTAGACGAGATTACCAGGCTTAAATACCGTTACATAGATCTTAGGACCGAACAGATGCAGCAGAACTTAAGACTCCGGCACCTGGTAACAGCAGAAACAAGAAGTTTTTTAGATTCCAGGGGATTTCAGGAGATAGAAACCCCCATCCTGGCCAAAAGCACCCCTGAAGGTGCCAGGGATTTCCTGGTTCCATCCAGGGTAAATGCAAGAAAATTTTATGCACTGCCCCAGTCCCCGCAGCTGTTTAAGCAGATTCTTATGTTTTCAGGTTTTGACCGGGTATACCAGATAGCCAGATGTTTCAGGGATGAGGATCTCAGGGCAGACAGGCAGCCTGAATTTACCCAGATTGATATGGAGATGACCTTTGTGGGGGCAGAGGATGTAATGGCTGCCATTGAAAAATTAATCGGTTCAATATTTAAAAATGTTTTGGGGATTGATATAAAGACCCCGTTTAAAAGGATGACCTGGCAGCAGAGCATGGAGACATATGGCACCGATAAGCCTGATTTAAGATATTCCCTGCCTGTGGTGGATATATCGGAGCTGTTTGAAGGTACCGACTTTAAAATATTTAAGAAAGTTTTGGAAAGCGGAGGCTGCATAAAGTGTTTGGCTTCAGATAATGCTGAGAGCTTTTCCAGAAAAGACCTTGATCAGCTGGTAGACATGGCAAAGGGCTACGGCGCAGGAGGGCTCATATGGGCCAAGGTAGACAGTAATCTAAGCTTCCAGTCTCCGGTAGCCAAGTTCCTTAGTGAGCATGAGAAGAAATCCCTTTTAGATAAGCTTAAATTGAAGGAAAACAGCCTCCTGGTTATAGTGGCAGATGATTTCCTTACAACCTGCAGCACCCTGGGCAATATAAGAAAACACCTGGCAAAAAAACTTGGCCTGGCCAGAAAAGAGTTCAAACCCCTGTGGGTATATGATTTTCCCCTGTTTGAATGGGACCAGAAAAATAATTGTCTTTCACCCATGCATCACCCGTTCACCAGCCCCACCCCTGAAACCATTTCCCTGCTTGAGGAAGAACCCCTAAAGGTTAAATCCCAGGCTTATGACATCGTACTGAACGGGGAAGAAATAGGGGGAGGCTCCATCAGGATAGATGATATCAAAATACAGAAAAAAATATTTGATCTGCTAAACATAAGAGAGAAAATGATTGAACAGAACTTTGGATTTTTTATAAAATCCTTGGAATACGGAATACCTCCCCATGGCGGAATCGCCCTGGGAATGGACAGGCTGGTCATGCTTCTGGGCGGCCTAGATAACATCAGGGATGTTATCGCATTCCCCAAAACCCAGTCTGCGGTCTGCATGCTCACAGACTCGCCTTCCGAGGTAACAGAAGAACAATTAAGCGAAGTACATATAGATTTAAGCAAAGATGAGGAGGAAGAATGAAGGAAAAACTGAGCGGGGTATTTGTACCCACCATAACCCCTTTTAAAGATGACCGTATCCAGTATGACAGATTGGAAGAAAACCTTAAAAAATTAAACCAAACACCCATCACCGGGCATCTTGCACTAGGCTCAAATGGGGAATTTAGAAGCCTTACCCGGAAAGAACAGCTGAAGGTGCTGGAAATTTTTATAAAAAATAAGGGGGATAAAATAATAATGGCGGGAACAGGCTGTGAATCAACCGCAGAGACTATAGAGTTGAGCAGGCAGGCAGAAAAAATTGGTGCTGATTTTGTGAGTGTTCTGACTCCCAGCTATTTTAAGAAAATAATCAATGACGATGTGCTTGTAAGCTACTACACTGAAATAGCTGACAGCATAGGCATACCCCTTTTAATCTACAATGCTCCGGGATTTACCGGAGGAGTTGCCGTTTCTGCAAAAGCAGTTAAAAAGCTTGCCTCCCATCCCAATATAGTGGGGATGAAAGACAGTTCCAAGGCAGGGCTTATGGGATATTTGAGCGCCACCAGGGATATGGATGATTTTTATGTGCTGGCCGGTTCGGTAAACTTCTTTTTTACCGGGCTTCTATGCGGGGCAATTGGCGGAATTATATCTCTGGCAAATGCAATTCCAGAGGTGTGCTGCAAGCTTTATCAAATGTTTTTAGAAGACAGGATAGAAGAAGCTAAAGAGCTTCACATGGACCTTTTTCAGATTAACGGTAAGGTTTCAGGAGCAAATGCGGTAAGTGGAGTAAAAAATGCTGCTGCACTTTGTGGGTATTACGGCGGTGAGCCCAGAAGGCCGCTGATGCCTTTAACTGATGAACAGAAAAAAGAAATGGCTGATTTTTTCAAGAGAAAAGGGTTGGTATAGGATGAAGGTATTGCTAGGCCAGGAGATACATCCTGATGCGATGAATTTATTAAAGGACAATGGCTTTGACATTGTTGTATCTCCCTCTCCCGAAGATAAGGTGGTGAGGCAGCATATAGAGGATGCGGAGGGGATAATAGTAAGGACTGCTACCAAATTAAGCAGAGAAACCATCATGGCTGCCAAAAGGCTGAAAGTTATTGGAAGGACCGGAGCAGGGGTAGATAATGTTGATGTCGGGGCGGCTTCGGAAAGAAACATACCGGTCTGCAATGCACCGGAAGCCAATACTTATACAGTTGCAGAGCATGCTGCATGTTTTATGCTTGCCCTGGCAAAAGACCTAAAAACAATGGATGAGGCGGTAAGGGGGGCTGACTGGGGCATAAGGAATAATTATACCCCCGTGGATCTGGATTCAAAAATCCTTGGCCTGGTAGGCTTTGGCAAAATAGGAAGGGCTACTGCAAGAATCTGTTCTGCTGCCTTTAATATGAAAATAATTGCCTACGATCCTTACCTGCCTGAGAAAATATCTGCAGGTTTTAGGTTTGATATGGCAAATACCCTTGAAGAGGTGTTTGAAAAATCTGACTTTATTTCCCTGCATATACCATATAATGAAAAAAATCACCATCTGGTGGATAAAAAAATGCTGTCAAAGATGAAAAGGAGCTCATTTATCATCAATACCTCCAGGGGAGGAATAATTGATGAACCGGCATTGGCCGAAGCCATCAAACAGGGTCAAATATCTGGGGCTGCTCTGGATGTATTCGAAAATGAGCCTCCTGAAAGAAACAACCCATTACTAAAATTGGATAAGGTTATCTTAAGTCCCCATTCAGCAGCTTTAACCAAAGAGAGTTCATCCAGAATGGCAGCCCATGCTGTACAGGGGGTCATAGATGTTTTAAAAAACAGGGAACCCCAATGGGCCTATAACAGAAATGAAATATCCTTATAAGAAGACAAATTGGGCAATCTAAGCCGCTACCTTGCAATAGATGCGGGAACATCCGGCATAAAAGCAGGTATCGTAGATGAAAATAATAAGATTATAGGCCAGAACAGCCTAAGTTACAGCTACAGCATCCCCTGTAAAAACAATGTTGAAGCTGATTTTAACCTGTTGTATTCCAGGATGCTTAAAGTGCTTCAGCCGTTAAGAGCCGGTTTTAAAGACCTTGAAGGAATAGGTTTTTCGGTCTTATGTCCGGGGCTGATTCCAATGGACAGGGAAGGGGAGGCCTTATCCGATGCTATAATACACCTGGACAGGCGCAGTATCAGGGAAGCTAAATGGGCGCTATCCACCATTGGGGAGAAACAATTTTTACAGAAGACAGGAAATCTTCCTTTCCCCGGCGGAATATCGCTAACTTCCCTTTTGTGGATTAAAAACAATAGCCCCGGCATTTATAAGGAAGCTTACAAATTCGGGCATACCAACACTTTCCTGGCAAAAAGGATAACCGGCAATTTCGGTATTGATCCCACCAATGCTTCGTTTACAGGTCTCTATAATACCGTGGATTATTCGCAATGGAATGCCGGCATTATAAGTTCCCTGGGTTTGGATGAGGACAAATTACCACCGGTTATTTCATCAAAAGATATAGTGGGGAAAGTAAGCAGAAATTTTTCCGGCCTTACCGGCATAAGGGAAGGGACACCAGTCATAATGGGGGCTGCTGATACAGCTTGTGCCGCTCTGGGGGCGGGAGTTGTAGATGCAGGTGATATATTAAACTCTACAGGTACCGTTGAGGCTATAGTGATGTGTATGGACAAGCCTTTCTGCGATAAGAAGCTTTTGCTCAGGACCCATCCCCTTGAAAACAGGTGGCTATCCATGTACATCATTGGAGCCGGGGGGCTGTCAATTGAATGGTTCAGAAAGCAATTCTGCGGGGATATGGATTATAGCTTTTTTTACAATAAATACTTGCCGTCCACTATCCGAAGAATGGATAAATCCGATGTTTCCTTTAAGCCTTACCTTGCCGGAGACCGGTTGAGTTTTTCCCAGAAAAAGGGCTCCTTTTCAAGCCTTACATTAAATACCACCAGGGAGGATATGCTGCTGGCCCTGCTGAAGGGAATAATAAAGCCAATGCATGACGGGATTAAGAAATTCAAAACGCTATGCAATACTTCTAAACCCATACACTATACAGGAAAGGGGAGCGATATCCTGTATGAAGTTAAAAAGAAACACTTTCAGCCTTATCAGCTTAAATTAAGCATTCCCAATGTAACCCTGCTGGGTGCAGCTAAACTCATAAAAGAGGGCTTAAGGTAGGAAAGATTTGATAACCTTTAAAATTATTTTGACAAACAGTTTATATATAGATTAAAATTACTGGTATGACCAGTTAGTAATACTGGTATGAACAGCAGGGGCCGTTAATTTCGATTTTTTATATAAATTATAATGAGCATTTCTGATTTGAAGGCAGTCAAAAATAAAAGCGTAGTACAAGCTGTAATCGATGAAATAATCTTCCAAATCAAAAAAGGGGAACTGAAGCCAGGAGATAAAATCCATTCACAGAGGGAGCTGGCAAAAAATTTAAAAGTAGGGCGAAGCTGTATAAGGGAAGCACTGCAGGCTTTGAGTCTGGCCAATATCATAAAGATTAAACCGGGTAAGGGCGCATTCATATCCGAGCTGTCCGTAGAATCAATCATGAACCCTGCAAAGGTACAATTATCTATCAACCAGGAAGACCTTTTGGATTTAATCAATGTAAGGCTTATACTGGAAACTGCCGCTATAAGGGAAGCAGTACAGAAAGCTACTGCAGATGATATAGACAAGCTTCTGAGTAACATAAACAACACCAAGTTATGCATAAGGGATAACAAGAGCGACCTTTATTATTTTGAAGATTATGAATTCCATAAGACTATTTTCAGCTGCACCAGAAACAAGATACTTATAAGCATATTTGACTTTATATTCGAAATGTTTATTGAAGGGATAAAAGCAACCGCAAAGGTTCCTGGCTCCAAGCATAGGGGGCTTAAATGGCACAGGGAGATATACAGGAAAATAAAAAACAAGGATATCGATGGGGCAGAAAAAGCTTTGAGGAACCATATCCTGCAGATAAAGAAAGACGTTTATAATGCAGATGCTTTTACAAATCAGGGGAAGCTTAAAAAGATAAATTTTTAAGGGTTGTATTTTTTACAAGCAAATAAAACAATTAATAAGAAATAATGGGAGGAAAAAATGGCCATAAACTTTAGAAAAGTCAAGCTTGGTTTTGCTAATCTTGCTCTTGATTTCCTGGAAAAAGAAGATCTGGAAACAGCTTCACAGTACGCAAGCGATGCTAAAGAAATGCTTAAGGATTTAGGGGCAGAGGTAATCGAATATCCGCAACCTATGAGCTCAAAAAAAATGGCCAGGGAAGCCTGGCAGCAGTTCAGGTCCTCTAATGTTGATGCTGTGGTGATATTCAACGGTACTTTTTCAACCGGAGATGTCACCGTTGAGCTGGTAAGGAATATGGACTGCCCATTCCTTACATGGGGCATTGAGGAGTTTGCCATAAGCAAGCATAACTTCACCGGTTCAATGGTAGGGGTCATGCCGGCAGGCACCATCTTTAAAAATTTTGGCAGAACTTTCTCTTTTGCGTATGGCAATGCCAAGGGAGGCAAACCGAAAAAAAGTATAGGTAAATTTATAAAAGCAGTTACCGCCATTGCCTATTTGAAGGAAGCAAGTATCGGCGTTATCGGCATGAGGCCGGACGGTTTCGAGATCTCGGATTTTGATGAACTGGCTATAAAGCAGAAATTCGGTACCACCATTACCAAGGTTTCCATGTATGAATTTAGTAATATAATAAAGAATATAACTGATGAAGAAATAGACAAAGACATGGAAACCCAGAAGGAAATATTTAATATTTCCCAGGGTGATTTGGATGAGTCGAGGGGAATATCTAAGGTTTATATTGCCGTAAAGAAGGTTGTAGAAGAGAGGAACCTGCAGTCCTATGCACCTGACTGCTGGCCGGAATTAAGGGATCAGGACCAGACACCCATATGCCCCGCAAACGGGAGGTGCAATGCTGAAGGAGTGATGGCCAGCTGTGAATGTGATGTAGACGGCTCGCTTACCCTCATGCTTCAGTATGTGCTGGCCGGCTCCACTCCATGGTTTGCCGATTTTGTAAACATATTGGAGGATCCTGATGCCCTTCTTTTCTGGCATTGCGGCAATGCCCCCTATAACCTGTCTACGAGAAAACCAAAAATCGAAAAGGTTTTTGGCGGGCTTGCCCAGACTGCAGCCATGAAAAGCGGAGTAGCTACGGTTTGCAGGCTTAACTCCATACGGGGACAGTACAGCCTGCATGCAGGTATTGGCAAAGTAGTTGAAACTGAGCCATTTTTAAAGGGCAGCAACCTCTCTATTAAGATGGAGGGCGGAAACCTCGAATTTGTTGAGTCTCTGTTGGATAATGGGATACCTCATCATAATGGAATAGTTTACGGAAATATACTTGATGAGCTTAAAGAGTTTGCAAAACTGATGCAGATACCGTTTATAGTTCAAAAATAATATTAAAACGAGGAGGAAATATGAAAGAGTTCAAACTGTTCATTAACAACCAATGGGTTGACTCTGAGAGCGGAAAAACCTTTATATCCTATTGCCCGGCAACCGGAGAAGAGCTTGCCCGTCTGCCTCTTGCCGGTACCAAGGACGTTGATAAGGCAGTTGCTGCAGCTAAGGCTGCTGCTCCCGAATGGGCAGCAATGAGCGGTGACCAGAGAGCTAATCTGATGATGAGAGCTTTAGAGATCATGAAAAAAAGGCATCGTGAGCTTGCTGAATGGGAGGCCAAGGATGTGGGAAAACCGATACACGAAACGTTTAATACCGACCTTCCCTATGCCTTTATGGCTATGGAGTATTTTTCCAATAAAGCCAGACAGATTAGGGGGGATGAGGTACCTATTGCCGGAGGTCAGACACTCTGTTATGAAACCTGGGAACCATATGGTGTGGTTGGTTCAATCATACCCTGGAATTTCCCCATACATATTGCCACTAGGACCATCTGCCCTGCACTTTCTGCAGGGAACACGGTAGTGCTTAAGGCTTCTTCATTGGCCCCGATTACCTGCCAGATTATGGGTGAAATTTTCCTGGAGGCAGGTTATCCGGAAGGGGTGCTGAATATAGTTTCAGGTTCAGGAAGCATAACCGGAGAAGCCATGCTGGTCCATCAGGACATAGACATGATCTCCTTTACCGGTTCCTCAGCAGTGGGCAGAAGGTGCATGCAGGCGGCTGCAGAATCCAACCTTAAGAAAGTAATACTGGAGCTTGGCGGCAAAGGACCTTTCATTGCAGAGGCTGACTGCAAGCTAAGTGATGCAGTAAATTCCCTTATAATAGGTTTCTGTTTCATGCAGGGAGAGGTATGCTGCGCATCAACCAGGCTTTATTGCCATGAAGACATATATGATGAGTTTGTAGATCTTCTGGTCAAAAGATGCAATTCCATAAAGATAGGGGATATCATGGATCCTGAAACCAGGATGGGAGCCCTTATTGACGAAAACCAGTATAAAACTGTGGACGGCTATGTAAAAAGAGCAGTAAAAGACGGTGCAAAGCTGCTGTGCGGCGGTAAAAGGCTGACTGATCCTCCAATGGATAAAGGCTATTTCTATCCACCCACTGTGCTCGAGGTTAATGATAATAAGGTGGAATGCATTCAAGAAGAAATATTCGGCCCGGTGGTTTCAGTTATGAAATATAAAGACTTTGACCAGGCCCTGAAGCTTGCAAATGATACGGCTTATGGGCTGGGAGCAACCGTATGGAGCGAAGATGTAAGGAAACTGGTTAAGGCAGCCAGGACATTCGATGCCGGTATTGTATGGATGAATACCAATGTTATGTCTAAAATAGAAGCATCGTATGGTGGAAACAAGATGAGCGGCCTGGGACGAGAAGGCGGAGAAGTAGGATTGATGGAATACTTGAAATGTAAAAATAATGTGCTCTTTTTAGGAGATGAAGGAAATTACTACGACTTCTAAATCAGCTCAATAACAGGAGAAGGCTGTGTTTGCAGCTTTCCCCGTTTGTAAATTATATTAAATAGTTATAGTATTAGGTAATTTCTTGACAAAGGAATAAGTCTTATGCAAGGGTTGGTATAAATGGATGAAAACCGTTTAAAGGTGGTTTTTACTGATTATGATTTTGATGATATAAGCATAGAAAAAGAAGTACTGGCAGACCTGGATTGCGACATAGTTGAGCTTCAAACCAAGGATGAGGACACGCTTGTCCGAGAGTGCGCCCAGACAGACGCCCTCATGGTTCAGTATGCTCCCATAACTGAAAAAGTTATAGCCGGTATGCAGAGGTGCAGGGTAATATCAAGGTATGGCATCGGGGTGGATACCATAGATCTGGCGGCAGCTACCAGGAAGGGTATAAAGGTATGCAATGTGCCCGACTACTGCCTGGATGAGGTGGCAGACCACAGCCTGGCCCTTATAATGTCTCTGGGAAGGAAGATAAACCTGCTTGCCGGTGCGGTGAAGTCCGGCACCTGGGATGCGGTAGGCACCGCCAAACCGGTGTTTAACTTTAGAAAACAGATTTTTGGAATAATTGGTTTTGGCAAGATACCCCAGAACCTTTATCCCAAGATTGAATCTTTGTTTGGAAGGATACTGGTCTACGATCCTTACCTGTCCCAGGACATAAAAGAAAGTTACCACCTGGAGATGGCAAGCTTTTATGGGATACTGCATAACTGTGATTTTATTTCTATATACTGCCCCCTTAATGACTCTACTTACCATATGTTCGGATTAAGGGAGTTTCAGCTGATGAAGCCCACCTCCTATATCATAAACACATCCAGGGGAGCCATTATAAATATAGCAGAACTTTACCAGGCACTTAGAAGCAGCCATATAGCAGGCGCGGGGCTCGATGTTCTGGAACAGGAGCCGCCGGGCATGGATAATGAGCTCATAAAGCTGGACAGTGTAATAATAACACCCCATGCGGCATTCTATTCGGAGTCTTCCATAGAGGACTTAAAATACAAAACCGCCCAGAATATCGTAAAAGTTTTAAAAGATAAAAGCCCACAGAATGTGGTTAATAAATAGAAAGGAGCAAAATTTATGGATATACCAGAAGGAGTAATAGTAGCAATGCTTACCCCTTTCGATGAGCAGGGTAAGATAAACGAGATAGAGGTAAGAAGATTTGTAAATTTTTTAATAGATAAAGGGGTAGATGGACTATTTCCGGTGGCCTCCTGCGGGGAGTATACCCATATGGATATGGGGGAAAGAAAATTCTTAATTGATGTGGTGCTGGATGAAACAGCAGGAAGGGTGCCTGTAATACCCGGTTCAGGGGCAACCTGCTACCATAAGTCTATTGAGATTGCAAACTATGCCCGGGAAAAGGGTTGCCAGGGAGTGGTGCTTCACGGCCCCTATTTTTTCCAGAACACCAAAGATGTGGTGGAGGGTCATTTGAGAAAGGTGGCTGAATCGGTTAATATACCTATTTTTCTCTACAACATCCCCTTCTTTGCCAATGAGGTTACCCCCCAGATGGCAGAAAGCCTGTGCAATATGCCCAATGTGGTAGGCATTAAAGACTCTTCAGGCAATATGGTAAACGTGATGAACCTTCTGGAGATGACCAGGAAAGTAGACCCTGATTTCAGGGTACTTGTTGGCGCAGAGGAGATTATGCTTCCTGCCCTCCTTATGGGGGGAAGGGGATGCATGACTGCTACCGCCGGAATTATGCCAGAATTTATGGTAGGAATGCATGAAAGTTACAAAAACAAGAATATCCAAAATGCCTACAACCTACAGTTTGCCATACTCCCCCTTATAAGGGAGATGAAATCTGTAAACTTTCCCCAGGGGTTCAAGGAAGCTCTGGACCTTAGGGGAGTAAAGGTTGGCCCGCCCATGATGAATTATCCCCCAAAAGATCTGGCAAAGATTTCCGACCTTAAAACCAGACTGGAGCTGGAAATGACAAACCTCTTAGAAAAATATTTCCCCGGCATATCCCTAAAATACAGGTCAGAGCAAACAGTTGCCCCCAAACTGTCTTATCCCCTGCCAACATCTTCTGCTGAGACTGCAAAAGAGAAAAAATACTCTGACTGTGTGGTTTGCGGGATGTGTGACGGGGATATAGAATGCAGGACGGTTGCATGCGACCAGGTAAGTGTCCAGGACCAAAAGCAGGTTGCGGAAGCAGATGGCCAAAAGAATATAGAGGAAGAAAAACTTCGGGAAATAATAGCTACCACAATTAAAAAAGTTTTAGGTGAAAATAAATAGAAAGGAAAGAGGATATGAACAAAGCATTAGGTTTGATTGAAACCAGGGGCCTGGTAGGTTCAATAGAAGCAGCTGATTCAATGGTAAAGGCTGCCAATGTAACCCTGCTTTCAAAGGCTTATGTTGGCGGCGGTCTGGTAACAGTTATAGTTGAAGGAGATGTAGGGGCTGTAAAAGCAGCAGTGGATGCCGGAGCAGCAGCAGCAAAAAGGGTAGGCGAGCTTATATCGGTCCATGTTATACCCAGGCCCCATGAGGAAACTTCAAAGATAATCTAGGTTTTTAGCGTTTATTGAATTAACATATGAATTATGATAACATCAGATTTGGATACGCTGTTTGGTTCGTAATTAGAGTTAATTTTTGTGCCAACAAATTAACTTTGGAAGCCCAAACTTTATCTGCGGCGTAAATGCCCGCTATGCGGGACTTACAAAGCAGCCAGGAGGGCATCCACCTGCTGAGGCAGGGCATAAAAAACTTCCAATGATTACGGCCAGACGGGGTATCCATTTTGTTAAGGAAAACTTTTATCTATGGAAATCAGGGAAAAATTTCTAAATTATTTTAAAAATAAGGGGCATCTTGTACTGCCGTCGGCAAACCTTATACCCGAAGATGACCCCAGTGTACTGCTTACCACTGCCGGCATGCAGCCTTTCAAACCTTACTACCTGGGAGTTAAAAAACCGCCCAGCGCCAGGATAGCTACTGTCCAGAAATGTTTTAGAACCAGCGATATAGAAAGCGTGGGCTATACCCAGAGGCACCTTACATTCTTTGAGATGCTTGGTAATTTTTCCTTCGGGGATTATTTTAAAAAAGAAGCTATCGAATTTTCGCTGGATTTTGTATTAAATGAACTGGGGCTGGATATTGAAAACTTAAGGGTTGCTGTCTTCAGGGGGGAAGGCAAGCTTCCCCGGGACGAGGAAGCTATCAATTACTGGAAAAAAAGCGGAATACCTGAAAATAGAATTTATGAGTTTGGAAAATCAGAAAATTTCTGGGGACCGGCAGGAGAGACAGGACCTTGTGGGCCGTGTACGGAGATTTATTATGATTTTGGTCCCGGCCATGGCTGCGGATCAGATGACTGCAATCCGGAATGTGAGTGCGGCAGGTTTCTGGAAATATGGAACCTGGTGTTTACCCAGTACAATTTTAACGGAACAGATTATATAGAACTGCCCTCCAAGAATATTGATACCGGAATGGGGCTGGAAAGGACAGCTGCTGTCCTGGAGGGCACGCCTTCGGTATTTAAAACATTCCTCTTTAAGGAAATAGTGGATACAATCAAACAGCTGGCCCCCAGGGATTCAAGCCCTGTTGGCCAGGACCAATACATCAGGGCAGTAAGGATTATAGCCGACCATTCAAGGGCAATCTACTTTTTAATATCTGATGGGGTTATCCCTTCCAATGAAGGCAGGGGTTACATACTGAGGAGGATTATAAGGAGAGCCACAAGATTTGGAAGGCTTTTGGGTATTGGGCATCCATTTTTGAATGATCTGGGCAAAAAGGTAATTAATAACTATTCCAAAGCCTACCCCCAGTTAAGAGACGGGGCTGATTTTGCTTTCAAGATAGTCGATGATGAAGAAAAAAGGTTTTCAAAAACCTTAAAAGAGGGAAGCAGGGTGCTAAGCTCGTCTATATCAAAACTTAAGCAAAAAAACCAAATCGATATGGACCCGCGGGATGCTTTCAGGCTGTACGAGACCTTTGGTTTTCCGATTGAGCTTACCCAGGAAATTTTAAAGGAAAAGGGCCTAAAACTAAAGCTGGATAAATTTAACGAATACATGCAGGAGCATGCGGAGAAATCCAAAGAAAAGGATGCCTTTGATAAAAAAATTGATAAAAAAATTGACCTTTACAGGGACCTGGCTAAAAAATATCAAATTGATTTTGTGGGTTATCAAACACTGAAATCCTCTACAGAGGTTGCCCGGATACTTGCATACAGGAAAGCGGATCAAATTTTGCCTGCAGATACCCTGACCCAAAACCAGAAAGGCGAAATAGTGCTAAAATCTACCCCCTTTTATGCTGAAAAAGGAGGACAGTCAGGAGACCAGGGAAAGATTATCTTAAATGATTCATTGTTTGAAGTAGAGGATACGCAGATGCCCGTTGAAGGCATCTATGTCCACAAGGGTAAAATGGTCAGCGGGCAAATAAAAATAGGGGACAAGGTTCAAGCAGTGGTTGATTTTAGTTCCCGCAGGGATATAAGCAAAAATCATACGGCTACCCATCTTTTGCACTGGGCCCTTAAGGCTGTTTTGGGCAAAGAAGTGAACCAGTCAGGATCTCTTGTGCATAGTGAACGGATGAGGTTTGATTATGTAAGCTATCAGGCTCCCCAAAAAAGTGAGCTGGAGAGGGTAGAGCATATCGTAAACCAGAAAATACAGAATGATGATGTGGTAAGAATTTTTGAAACAACCAAGACCTATGCCCAGGAAATAGGGGCTATTGCCCTGTTTGATGAAAAGTATGGTGACTTTGTAAGGGTTATAGAGATAAATAATTACAGCAGGGAATTGTGTGGAGGAACCCATGTTAGAAGGACAGGAGAAATCGGTTTATTCAAAATAATTTCAGAAACCAGCATAGGCGCAAACACCAGGAGGATTGAAGCGGTTACCGGGATGCATGCCTTCAATTACTTAAATGTGAAAGCAAAGTTATTTGAAAAAGTTTCTTCTGCCCTGGGAGCCGAAGGCAGCGGCTCGCTAGAAGCAATAAAAGAGCTCAAAGAAGCCAATGAAGAGCTGTCCGGCCAGCTAAAAAATATCCGCATAAAGGCAGCCAGGGATGAACTTGTATCAAAATTTAATTATGATAAAAATTCCGGGTACCTTAAATTGTTTTACCACGATTTTTCCAATAGTGAGTCCGGAAAAGGCCTTAACGCAGACAGCCTGGCAATGCTGGGGGACCAGGTCAGAGATATGTATGGCCAGAGCATGTCTTTTATCGTATTGGGTAATGTGGTAAAGAATAAGCCTGTGCTTATTCTTCAGGCTACCCCAGATTTGGTCAAAAAAGGCATACATTGCGGAAAACTGGCCAAGGAAGCTGGTAAAATCCTTGGAGGGGGAGGGGGAGGTAAACCTGATTTTGCCCAGTCCGGGGGTTCCAACCCTGAGCTTGTCAGCCGGGCACTGGAAAGTGTTATAAATAAGGTAGAAGAGCTATGCGCCTGATGGGTCTGGATGTAGGAGATAGTAAAATAGGGGTTGCAATAACCGATAAGCATAACAGGGTTGCTTATCCGGTGCAAGTATTTGAAAATAGCCCGGGCATAAGGGATAGGATAAAAAATATTATAACTGATAAAAATATAGAAAAAATAGTGGTAGGTATGCCTTTGAACCTGAAAGGCGAGGCTGGTTACCAGGCAAAAAAGGTCATGGAATTTATTCAGCAGAAACTTGAGGGGCTGGGTCCTGAAATTGTCCAGTATGATGAGAGGTTTACTTCAAAAATTCCCAAGAGTCAGGTAAAGGGCCGAAACAGAGAAGCTGTGGATAAGTATTCAGCATGCATAATTTTAAATGATTATTTAACAAATTATGGGAAATAAATATTTTATCCTAATATCAATCATTGTCGTCTGTCTTCTCCTTGTAACAAGCTGCAGCATTGCCGGCACAGAGCGCAAACCGGAGATAGAGGCAGGCAAGCAGGTTGAAGTAGTAATAGAAGAGGGGATGGCCTTAAGGCAGATTGCAGATCTTTTAGAGGAAAAAGGGGTAGTGGATAACGGTTTTGTTTTCAGGCTTTTTGCCCAGCAGAAGGGGATGGAAACATCCCTTGTTCCGGGTACCTACACCCTGGTTACCGGCTCAGACATGGATGAAGTGCTCGACACCATCACCGCCGGGCCAACAATCGTTACCTACAAACTAGCAATACCCGAAGGCTATACAGTTGAGCAAATAAAGGAAAGGGTCGCCCAGCTTCCTTTTATAAGTTCCCAGGAAATAGAAACCGCCCTGGACATATCCAATTACGGCTATCCTTTTCTGGAAGGGGTTGATAACCTGGAAGGCTTTCTTTTTCCAAAGACTTATGAAGTTACAGTAGATTATAGTGCTGAGAATATAGTTGAAATGATGCTGGCGCAGTACCAGATGGAAACCAGCAGCCTTGATTATTCATGGGCTTACCAGAAAGACCTGACTCCTTACCAGATTCTTATAATTGCATCACTTATTGAACGGGAAGCCTATGTAGCCGAAGAAAGGGAATTGATTTCAGCGGTAATACATAACCGGCTGGACAGGGAAATGCCTTTGGGCATAGACGCTACCATAAGGTATGGCCTGGATAAGTGGGACGAGGATCTGAGGGTATCGGACCTGCAATACGACTCAGAATACAATACAAGACTTTATGCCGGCCTCATCCCTACGCCAATATGCAATCCTGGCCTTGAATCCATTAAAGCTGCCTTGAATCCGGCAGATGTTGATTATCTTTATTTTGTGGTAACCGATGAAGAAAAAGGTATACATTCATTCTCGGAAACCCTTGAAGAACATGAAAGACTAATCAATGAATCAAATTGAGGTTTTAGAATCATACCTGGAAGAAAAACAACTTATAAGTTGTTTTAAAAGAAAGGCAGAAGAAGAAAAAACTCCAGTAGCAGAGGATCCGGTATGCAGATTCCTGGAGATGGTTTGTTTTCTGGCCAAGCCGGATAGAATACTGGAAATAGGCTGCGGCTGCGGTTATGCATCCTATTTTTTAATAAAAAACCTAAAGGGATCCTATACCGGAATAGACCTTAACCTGGAAAGGATAAAAAAGGCTAAACTATTGCTTAAAGATACCTTTAGGGATAAAAATATCAACTTTATCGGCGGAGATGCCCTGAAGTTGGTACCGGGCTTGGAAGGTAAATTCGACCTTGTTTTTATAGATGCAGCAAAATACCAGTACCCTGATTATCTCAAGTCACTTATGGGAAAAGTGCATAAGAATGCTTTCATAATTGCTGATAATATATTATACAAGGGGCTTGTTTTTAAAAAACACCTGTCAGGCCACCATAAAAACAGCCTGAGGGGTATCCGGGAATACTTGTTTTTGGTTTCCAATAAAAACAATTTCTCCACCCGCATATTAGATATAGGCGACGGGATTTCTGTTTCGGAGGTTTTGGTTTGACGGTAAAAAGAAATGTGGAGCTGCTGGTTCCTGCAAATAATCTAAATATTTTAAAGTATGCAGTAAACTATGGCGCGGATGCGGTCTATGTGGGAGGTAAGGAATTTAACCTGCGGAGCATCCACGGTAATTTTACCCTCGAGGAGCTTAAGGAGGGTGCAGCTTACGCCCACAAGAGGGGAGTAAAACTTTATTTTACCCTGAATGCAATCCTGCTTGAAGAGGAGATAGAAAATCTAAAGGCCTATATAGAAGAATTGAAAAAAATTGATATTGATGCGGTTATAGTTTCCGATTTGGGTGTCTTTTCACTGGTTAGGGAAATATGGCCAGGGATAGATGTAAATATAAGTACCCAGACCAATACAACAAACAGCCCGGCGGTTAATTACTGGCACAGGCTGGGAGCAAAAAGGGTAAATATAGCCAGGGAGATCAACTTTAAGGATTTAGAAAAAATAGTTGCCAGAAGCAGTGCAGAAATTGAGGTCTTTGTTCACGGCGCCATGTGCATATCCTATTCCGGGAGGTGCATGCTTTCAAAATACATGACCGGAAGAGATGCCAACAGGGGCAGGTGCGCCCACAGCTGCAGGTGGAAGTACTACCTGATGGAAGAAGAAAGGCCCAACCTCTTCTTTCCCATTGAGCAGGATAAAAAGGGAACCTATATCTATAACTCCAGGGACCTCTGCCTGCTGCCCAAGCTAGACCTCCTTGCCGGCCTGGGAGTACACAGTTTCAAGATCGAAGGCAGGATGAAAACAGAAAATTATGTCAGCCTGGTAACCTGGGTTTACAGGAAAGCACTGGATTATATAGGGCAGGGGAATTTTACCAGAGAAAATATTCAATTTCTGATGTCTGAACTGGACAAATGTTCACACAGGAATTTTACCATGGGGTTTATGTTCCTAAAAGACAGGCAGGAACTGGAGGATAATGATAATGTCGGCTATATAAAAAAATACAGGTTCGTGGGCGTATATGAAGGATACAGCAGCAGGTACAGGGGAGCGGTTATAAAAGTCAAGAACCAGTTCAGGGCAGGGGAGGAGATGGATATCCTGCAGCCCGGAAAAGACCCATTACTTTTCCGCATAGACAAGATATTGGCTGCAGACGGCCGGCATATGGAATGGGCAAACCCCAATGATACAGTAATGCTTCCCGGTACTGGGCAAATGGATGATTTTTCTGTTTTCAGGATCAAGTCGGTTTAAAGCTTTAAAAAAATTATTTATAATAATAGGTATGAATGGAAAAACAAATACATACAAAATAATATTATCCGGAAGGGTACAGGGTGTGGGCTTTAGGTATTTTACCGAAAACAGGGCCCATAAATATAATATAGGCGGTTATGTAAGAAATACACAGGATGATAAGGTGGAGATTGTATGCCAGGGTGATGAGGATAATCTAAAGCCTTTTATCAGGGAAATAAAGAAGGGGCCTTCTTTTGCCATGGTTACCAACGCAGATATCCAGCCCATAACCAACCCCAAAAATTATCACAGTTTTGATATTAAATTCTAAGCAGTATGATTGATTCAAAGACCAGATTAATTGCACTTATCGGCTATCCCTCAAGGCACAGCCTCTCACCTCTTATACACAATTGTTTCATTAAGGAAAATAATAAAAATGCTGCCTATGTTGTATTTGAATTCAAACCCGGTAAGCTGGCTGATGCCTTCAATGGCATGAAGGCCATGGGGTTTGTCGGGTTTAATGTAACCATGCCCTACAAGGAGGAGATTTTTGAAATGGTTGATGCAGCCGATGAAACATCTACTGGGACCAGATCGGTAAATACGGTAAAAATAACGTCAGGCTCAGCAGAAGGGTTTAATACCGATGTCCAGGGTTTTGTCCAGGCAGCAGAGGATAAGGGCTGGCAGTGGAAGGGCAATTCACTGGTTATAGGGGCGGGAGGTGCAGCCAGAAGCAGCATCTATGGCCTTCTAAAAAAACCCGTTAACAGGATTTATGTATATAACCGCACCATAGAAAAGGCTAAAAATATTAAGACATTGTTTAAAATAAATGATAGAATAGAAATAATAAAAGATTTAAATGATTTAAGCGGAGAAGATATAAGCTTTATTGTTAACTGTACTCCCATGGGCATGGCCCTAGATAAGGATTTGAAAAATAAGCTGCCTGTACCCGGGCATTGGCACTTGGGCGGAAAACATGTTATGGAAATGGTATACAAGCCAGTCCATACCCCTCTTGTTAAGAAAGCTGTAAGTGAAGGGGCAGAGGTAATAAATGGCATAGAGATGCTGATAAGCCAGGCGGCTTCATCTTTTAAAATATGGTTTGACATGGATAGCCTGCCCAAGACTGCAGGGGTTAGATCAAAAATTCAAAATTTGCTTGAAACTGGAGGAATTAATGAATCTTGATGAAATTTTAGCTGATGCAGCAGGCAGAGATGCATCTGATGTCCACATAACAGCCTTCCTTCCGCCTGTATACAGGATAGACGGCAAGTTGATCAGGGTTGATAATTATCCCAAGCTAAACCCTGACACAATCAGCAGTATGCTGCTGAGCCTACTGGATGATAACCAGAAAGATGCACTGAAAATAGAAAAAGAGTTTGATTTTTCATACTCTCTTCCCGGGATAGGAAGGTTCAGGGTTAATTATTTTTTCCAGAGGGGCAGCCTTTCCGGGGCTTTCAGGGTAATTAAATCCGAAATACTGAGTGTAGAGCAGCTGCAGCTTCCCAAACAGATTGAGGAATTTGCAACTTATCCCCGGGGCCTGGTCCTGGTTACAGGGCCCACCGGAAGCGGCAAGTCCACCACCCTGGCTGCAATCATAGACCTCATAAATAAAACCAGGACTGAAAACATAATTACCATAGAAGACCCCATAGAATACCTGCACAGGCACAACAGGAGCATAATCTCCCAGAGGGAAGTAGGTATGGATACAAATTCTTTTTCCCGGGCCTTAAAATATGTTTTAAGGGAAGACCCGGACATAATCCTGGTAGGGGAGATGAGGGACCTGGAGACCATATCCAGCGCCCTGACCGCAGCAGAAACCGGCCACCTTGTTTTCTCTACCCTGCATACCCAGGATGCTGCCCAGACACTGGACAGGATTATTGATATCTTCCCCCCTCACCAGCAGCAGCAGATACGGGTACAGCTGGCAGGAACCCTCAAGGCAGTCCTGGTACAGCAGCTATTGCCTACAGTTGATAACCAGGGGAGGGTACCGGCAATCGAGCTTATGTTTTCTAACGGCGCCATAAAGAACATGATAAGGGAAATGAAAAGCCACCAAATCTATTCAGCTATACAGTCCGGAGGCAGAAGAGGCATGATTACCATGGATATGTCCCTGGCCAACCTGTACCGGCAGGGGAAAATATCCAAAGAACTGGCCCTGGAAAAATGCCATAACCCGGAAGACATGCAAAGGATGATAGGTTAGAAATGAGCCTCTACAATTTCAAGGCAAGAAACAATATGGGAGAAATGGTTGAAGATTCACTAGAATCTCCCAACCAGGATATGGCCCTGGCTAAATTAAAGGATATGAATTACTTTGTAATAGATGTAAAAGAAGCCAGGAAACCCCTAAAAAAAATCCAGCTGGAAATAAGCCTGTTTAACCGCATCAAATTAAGGGACCTGGGTGTATTTACCAGGCAGTTTTCTACCCTTATTTCTTCAGGAATGTCCCTGATTGAATCCCTGGAGGTATTAAGGCAGCAGACTTCAAACAAAAAACTGGCAGAAGTCATACTGAATATAAGAAGGAGCATCGAGTCAGGGCTTACCCTTTCCGAATCAATGGCAAAATATCCCCAGGTTTTCAACAAGCTATTCATAAGCATGATAAGCGCAGGAGAATCAGCTGGTATTTTGGATGAGACCCTTAACAAGCTGGCAAACTTTCTGGAGAAGGAAGAAAACATACGTTTGAAAATAAAGAACAAAACAGCTTATCCCAAATTTGTATTAGGTTTTGCTACAATCATGATGATTGTAATTATAATTTTTATCGTACCCACTTTTCAGGGGATCTATGAGGAGCTGGGGGTACCGCTTCCGGCAATTACCCGCTTCGTAATTGCTGTCGGAGACCTGTTTAAAAAATTCTATACCTATATCATACTCATAGTCCTGTTTGTAGGGGGAAGGTTTGCCTTAAAAAAGATTATCTCTACCCCTAAAGGCAGAAATTTTTACGACAACATAAGGATAAGTTTTCCCAAGGTAGGGGATATAATAAAGAAGATATCCCTGGCCAGGTTCAGCAGAATATTTGGGACCCTCATATCGGCAGGTGTGCCCATACTAAGGTCCCTGGATATCATAAAGGGCGTTTCAGATAATATTATTATAGATAATGCTTTAGAAGATATAAAAAATAATGTAAGTGAAGGAGAAAGCATATCCATCCCTATGGCCAGGTATAAGGTGTTTACCCCCATGATGATACAGATGGTGGCTGTGGGAGAAAAATCAGGTGCTCTGGATGATATTTTAGCCAAAATTGCAGACTTCTATGATGAAGAGGTTAGCAACTCAATAGATACCCTAATAACTGTCCTTGAACCTATACTCCTTCTAGTGGTTGCCGTAATGGTAGCTATTATAGTACTTTCCCTCTATTTACCCCTGTTTAATGTATACCAGTACATAAGTTAGGATAATTAAGCTTGACAAAATTAATTATTTTGTTAAACTTTATATCCAATAAACCATTGATTATATATTAACAAGATAAATGCAAATTATTATGAAATATTATTTAATAAATATTGTATTGTTAATAAAATAATTTTCTTTATTTATAATTCTATGTTATAATGCAAACTTGTTGATATAGAAATTAAGTTAACAGTAAGGAGGAAAGATGAAAACACTGTATAAATACCTCAAAAGGGATCAGAGGGGGTTTACCCTGGTAGAACTTCTTATAGTGGTAATCATACTGGCAGTACTCTCAGGTATTGCTGTGCCCAGTTATATGGCATTGCGTAACCGGGCCAGGGAATCAGCTACTGAAAATGAGATGAAAAACATTGCCACCGCCCTGGAGCTGTATAATGCAGACCAGGAAGAATACCCTGATGATGATACTTTCTTGGGAGACGACCTGAGTGATGGGGATAATGTCTATATGTCGAATGTTCCAGCTACAGATGCCTGGGGAAATGATTATCAATATAGTCTTAGTGATGGATCTTATACCCTAACCAGCTACGGCGTAGATGGGGCAGCAGATGGAGATGACGATATTATTATAGTAGATGGCGCCTTTACGGAAACCGGGGCATATTAATATTATTTTAGTTTAAAAAAGAGGGCTGCTACAGCCCTCTTTTAATTTTTGACTAAAGTAAAATGCTGTGTTAATATTCAAAGGTACAAATAGTTATTTCCCTATATAGTAATAGATAAGTAAAAAAATTAAACAAAAGCAGCCAGAAAAGCAGTAAAAAGGCAACAGATATAAGGCAAGGGTATGGCAGATACGCTTATATATATTTTACTATTCATTGCCGGTCTTATAGTTGGAAGTTTTTTGAATGTGGTAATATACAGGATACCCCGGGGGTTGTCTGTATACAAGCCGGGTTCTTTCTGCCCGCAGTGCGGGAAAAGGATAGCATTTTATGACAACATTCCTGTACTTTCCTACCTGATCCTCAGAGGCAGGTGCAGGAATTGCAAGGCAAAAATACCCTATACCTATCCGGTGATAGAGGTTTTAACTGCGGTTATGTTTGCAGCAAACTTCTATTTTTTCGGTTTGAGCATTGAGCTTTTTTCCGGAATCATACTGGCCAGCTCCCTTATTGCTATATCCATAATAGACATACAGTTTAGAATCATCCCCAATGCCATAACCTGGCCTATGACGGGTATTGGGCTTGCACTTAGCATAATCGGCGACCTTTCCAGGTGGTGGTTTCCCCTGGCTTTCAGCGCAGGGGCATTTACCTTTATGCTTATAATACACCTGATTTATCCCAGGGGGATGGGTATGGGGGATGTTAAGCTTGCTTTGATGGTAGGTGCGTTCTTGATAAGGTCTGTAATACCCGCACTGTTTATCGGTTTTCTGATTGGCTCAGTGTATGGTTTGATGATGATCCTTGCCAAGAAGAAAAAGTTTAAGCAGACCATACCTTTTGGCCCGTTTATAGCTCTGGGAAGCATTATTGCATTGTTCTGGGGCAGTAATATAATAAATTGGTATCTTAGTTTTTTTTAAAGGTCGGGTGGCAGAATGTCGATTATAGGAATGGATATCAGTTCAAACAGGATAGCCGTAGCAGAAATTGACAAGAAAAGAAAATCTTTTGCGTTATTGAATGCTGCTGTATTTGAGGTTCCCCAGCAGGTGATAGAAAAGGGAGAAATCAAGGACACCAGAGTGGTATCCAGTGCACTTAGGGATATCTGGAAGCATTACCGTTTTGGTTCCCGCAAGGTATTGGTAGGACTTTCTAACCCCAAGGTAATAATTAAAGAAATTCAGGTTCCAGTTACCAGTGACACTGAAATAGAATCATCGATTAAATTGCAAATAAATGACCTGGTTCCTATTGCCAAAAACAATATAACCTATGACTATTTTGTAAGCGAAAAGGGCAAAGATTTTTCCAGAATCATGATAGCCGGGGCAGCTAAAAATATGATTGACGGTATAGTGGAAAGCTTGAGGGATGTAAAAATTAATCCTGAATCCATAGACCTTAACTGTTTTTCCCTGTACAGGGTAATGAACTATATTTACGGTTTCAAAAAAGTTGAATCAGATAAGGAAAAATCAGCTTACTGCCTGGTAAATATAGGAAAAGATATATCCATTATCAATATGGTGACCGGAAATGAGCTAAAATTCCCCCGTTTCAGCAATATAAGTGTTAAAACTTTTATCGACAGCGTATCAAAAAAGCTGGGGATAAATTATTTCCAAACTGAACAGATACTGGACAGCTTTGATTTTGACCAGGCATTTGACATACAGTTTGACCGTAAGCTTGGGTCCGGTGAAAAATCAAATGGGTCTGGCCAGCAGGCTACAGCCCAGGATCCGGACATAAGCACGACTGTAAGAGAAGCAGGAACACAGTTTGTAGATGAGATAAACAGGTCTATTGATTACTTTATTAACCGTTATTCCTCTTATAATATCCATAAGATTTTAATTAGCGGCGATACTTTTACCAATTTTGATAAATTTATTGAAAAAGAAATTGGCTACAAGGTAGAGCAGGTTGATATAAGCAGCCATTTTTCCATGGAGCCGCTCAAGAGGAAAGACTACTACAGGGACAGGCAGCTGAAATTGCTTGGAAACCAGCTGACCCTGGCTATAGGAATGGCATTAAGGGGATTTGGGCTATGAAATATATAGATCTTCTGCCCAGAAAAGAAAGGGAATTTAATAAAAGGACAGTAGCATTAAATATAGTAATTGTCCTTTTGGTTATTTTTTTGGGCCTTATGGCAGCCTCGGTAATATTAATTAATGACATGAACAGCAACCTGGTCTCTTCCCTGGAAAAACACCAGGAAGTTGGAGACAGGCTCAAGGATTATGTTGATAGGCTTGAAGTATACAGAAATTTCGAGCAGAAAGTAGAGAGCAAGGAGGACCTTATAGCATTATTGGCAGACAGGGCAATATTGTGGTCAGATATGCTTTTCAGCTTGGGGGAAACAATGCCTGAAGATACTTATTTAATAAATTATGAGGGCAGTTTTAATGATCTGCAAGATTATATTGAAGATTATTCTCCGGAAACCAGGGACCGCAGGGTAAATTCCTTTACCATAAGGGGACATGCGAAGCAGTATTTGGATGTTTCCAAACTGTTGATAAATTTAAGGAAAATCCCTTATGTTGGTGATGCCTGGGTGAGGAATATGAGCAGCAGCCAGATTACCGAAAGCCTGACCGGCATATCATTTTATGTGGAGGCCTTCTGGGATACAGAAAAAATTGTGGAAGAATGGGAAATAGAGGAAAAAAAAGATGAGCCGGTTCAGGAAGAAATGGAAGATATTATAGGGCAATAGATATGAGTAATACGCACAGGACAATAATTATAGCAGCATTGGTAGTACTGATAATTGCAGCTTTTTTCATACTGGTAAGGCCCGGGCTGCAGAGAAATATTGATATCTCCAATGAGATAGGGGAACAGAAAGAGGAAAATGCTCGGCTGAGGGAAAGGGTTGCCCAGCTGGCACGGGTAAAGGATGATTTTAATATCCTGTATGCAAGATACCAGAAATACTCGATTGAGCTTCCGGCAGAAACTGATATACAGATTCTTACCAGTGAAATCTATAATATAGGCCAGTTTGCAGGCATTGAGCTTGAATCCATTAATTTTAATGAAATAACTTCCGATGATGATGATGAGGCAGGGATAATAGACATAAATATGGTTATAACCGGACCATATTACAATCTGCTGGTCTTTATAAATACATTTGAATCAATGTCCAGGATAACCCGCCTGGACAGCATAAATTTAAGTGTTTCGGCTGGAGGGTACCCGGAAATGACAGCAGAAATTATTGGAAAAACATTTTACCAGGTAGCAGAATAAGAGATGAAAAAAATAATTGTACTGGCAATAACCGCATCAATGCTTATAGCATCTGTCTCTTACGGATGCAGTATCTTTAGCCTTGCAGGACAGAAGGCAGAAGATGATGTAGAAAGTTTGCCCGATGTAGAAATTGATGAAAGGGAAATTGAGCTTATAGAAAGTATTGACCAGGAATTGGAAACAAGTTATCAGCTGAAACAGGATATTTCCATATCCGAGGAGGTAAAAGACCCTTTTAAGCCTTATTATGTTACAGAGGAGGAAGAGAAGGAAAACATGCTGCTGGTAGAGCAGATATACAGTGAGGATGGGATTTGGTACGCAGAGATTAAGTTCAATGAATTTCTCTATAAGCTTACCGGAGGGGATGTTTTTGCTAATGTTTACAAGCTTGAGGTTATAAATGAAAACTCGGTTGTTTTGCTTAAAGGAGATGAAATAATTACCATTTCCCTGGGCCAATTATTATATGACTGACAGGTAGGAATTTTGAGGTATTTAACAGCAGGAGAATCTCACGGCAAATCTTTGGCAGCAATAGTTGATGATTATCCTTCCGGTATTGATATTGACTCTGATTTTGTCAACTCTGAGCTGGGAAGGAGGCAGACCGGCTACGGGAGGGGCCAGAGGATGTCTATTGAGTCCGATAACGTAGAATTTATATCCGGCATAAGCTCGGGCAAGAGTACCGGCAGCCCCATATCTTTTCTCATAGCCAACAGGGACTGGGAAAACTGGAAAGATAAAATTGAGAGACCCCTTTTGAACCCCAGGCCCGGACATGCGGACCTAAACGGATTTATAAAGTACAGGCTTGGCACCTTAAGGGATGCCATTGAGAGAAGCAGCGCCAGGGAAACTGCTGCCAGGGTAGGAGTGGGAGCACTGGCTAAGACTATGCTGGCAATTCTGGGAATAAATATATACAGCTATGTAATAAGCATTGGCACAGTAAGGCTAGAAAAAGATGTTTTAGTTAATAAAAAGACTATGGGTATTGTAGAAAAATCAGAGCTAAGGGTCCCGGATAAAAAAATTGAAGGGGCCATGAAAAAACTGATAGATGAGACCGGGGCCCAGGGGGATACCATTGGGGGGAGCTTTAAAATTACAGCAAGGGGGGTTCCTGTGGGGCTGGGAAGCTATTCACAATGGGACAGGAGGCTTGATGGAAGCATTGCTTCGGCACTAATGAGCATACCGGCTGTAAAAGCGGTAGAGGTGGGAAATGGCTTTGGATGCGGAGAGTTAAAGGGCACCGGGTACCATGACGAAATCTTTTACGATAAGAAAAAGGGGTTTTACCGGGGATCTAACAATTGTGGTGGGATAGAAGGGGGGATCAGCAATGGCCAGGATATTGTGGCCGGTGCGATGATGAAACCCATACCCACCACCAGGAAAGGTTTGTCTACAGTTAATATAAAAAGCAAGGAAAAAGAGGTAAGCTTAAAGGAAAGGTCGGATGTTTGTGCTGTACCCAGTGCTTCTATTGTAGCTGAAGCCATGCTGGCTATAGTGTTGGCTAATGCAGTCCAGGATAAATTTGGGAAGGATAACATAGAAGAAATTATGCAGAATTACAGTAATTGGAAAAAATATTACCAGAGTATCTGAATGGATTACCAAAATATATCCCTGATTGGTTTCATGGCTTCGGGTAAAAGTACAATAGGCAGGCTGCTGGCAAAAGAACTGGGAATGCTTTTCATTGATATTGACAGGGTTATAGAATTAAAGGAGGATTTGCCTGTATTTCGTATTTTTGATAGGTACGGAGAGGATTATTTCAGGAATATAGAAAGCGAAGTAATTGCCAAATTATATGTAAACCAAAACTGCGTTTTTGCCTGTGGGGGCGGTGTGGTTGAACGGGGAGAAAACATAAGGTTAATAAAAAAAAACAGCCTGGTTATATACCTTGAGGTTTCTCCCCAAAATGTAATAGCAAGGACCAGGGATTCAATAAAAAGGCCATTGTTAAATGTTTCCGGCAGGGAAGAAGTAGTCAGAAATCTTTTAAAGAAAAGGGAGCCTGTTTACAGGGGTGCGGCTGATATAATCCTTGACACGGATTCTTTGGTGCCGGAACAGGCAGTTGAAAAAATTATCGGTAAATTAAGATGAAAACAATTTTAGCCAAAACATCCAACCGCCAATACAGTATATACATTGAACGAGGTATATCCAAAAAAGCAGCAAAGGTTATAAAGGGGCACTTTGCCGGTGCCCAAAAAGTGATTGTGGTCACCAATGACAGGGTTTACCCTATTTATGAAGAGTTGATAGATTCTGTATTTGGGCAGGCGGGTTTGGAATTTTTTACCCATGTGATAAAAGATGGGGAAATATATAAGAGCCTGGATACTTCAAGGCAGCTTTTTGATGTATTGCTTAAGAACAATTTCCACAGAAATGACCTGGTGATTGCTTTTGGCGGAGGGGTTGTTGGAGACCTGGCCGGTTTTGTTGCTTCTACCTATCACCGGGGGCTAAAACTGCTGCAGTATCCCACCACTATCATAGGCCAGGTTGATTCCAGCATAGGGGGAAAGGTTGCTGTAAATTATGAGGGAATAAAAAATATAATAGGTACATTTTACCAGCCTCATATGATTATCATGGATCCGGGAATGCTTGAAACCCTGGATAGGGATGAAGTTATAAATGGCCTGGGGGAAGTCGTAAAATACGGGATTGTCTTTGATAAAAAAATACTTCTAAGGCTGGAGAAAATCATACAGAGAAAAAAAGAAGTTTGCCTGCTGGTAAAAGACAGGGCTTTTGAAGATATTATATACAGGTGTGCAAAAATAAAGGCAGGGGTTGTGGCCAAGGATGAATTTGATTCCGGCTACAGAAATCTTTTAAATTTTGGTCATACCATAGGCCATGCTATTGAAAAGGCATCAAAGTTAACTGATATAAGCCACGGGCAGGCAGTAGGCCTGGGAATGCTGGTTGCAATAGATATATCCATTGAGCTGGGCCTGGTAAAAGGCGATATTAAGGAAAGAATTATTGCCTTGTATGATAGGATTGGGCTTCTAGTAAAAATTGGGGGCCTGGAGGCTGAGGCTATAGCCGAAGCTACCGGTTTTGATAAGAAATTTACAGCTAAAAAAAACAAGTTTGTATTGCTTAAAGGCCTAAATAAACCTTTTTTTTACTATGGGCTAAAAAAGGATATAATTATAAATAGTATAAACAATAATATAGGGAAGAAATGAAAAAAGTAATAATAATAAATGGCCCCAACTTAAACCTTCTGGGCGGAAGGCAGGAAGATATATACGGCAAAAAAAGCTTTGAAGACATATACAAAGACCTTGAGTCATTTGCTGTAAAAAGCGGCATAGACCTTTCGTACTTCCAGTCAAACTCAGAAGGAAAGATAATAGACCGTCTCCACCAATGTATGGAGAAATATGATACGGTTATAATTAATCCCGGAGCATTGACCCATTACAGCTATAGCCTGCATGATGCCATTCTTGCATGCAGGATTCCTGTAATCGAGGTTCACATTTCCAATATTTATAACCGGGAAGACTGGAGGGCCAAGTCAGTTATATCTCCTGCAGCTACGGGGGTTATCTTTGGTTTTGGCACAGACGTATATAAGTTAGCCCTGTATGCTGCATTAAATCTCGAGGGTTAATAAAATCATGTCTGTATTAATTAAAAAATTTAATGCTGCCCAAAAAAAGATAAAAAACCAGGAAGGCATGACTCTGGTAGAAATAATTATCGCCTTCTTTATTATCTCCCTTATAACCGGAGTAGTTATACACAGCAGCATTTTGGCCATAAACACTTCCAGGATAAATAAGACCAAAACCCTGGCTTTGGCCATTATAAATGAGGAAATTGAGAAGATGAGGGCTATGGAATATGATGAACTGGGACTGGTGGGTAGAGATCCGGAAGGAGTGCTTGAAGAAGAGGTTACCACCGGGGATGGCTTCCTTGTAACCTATAGCGTGAGCTGGGCTGATGAAGACAAGACCTATAAGCAGGTATCAGTCAGCGCATACAAGGAGCCTATGCTTAAAAACCTGGAAGCAATTACCCGGATATACCCGCTTTCGGCAATAGCTCAAAACGGAGAAGAACCAGGACAGTATCCGCCTCCGCAAAATCTGGCCCTGGAGCAGATCAATAGTGATATACTGCTGAGCTGGGAGAGTCCTGATACAGATTTAACCATTAATGAATACAGGGTATACAGGGATGGCAGCCTTATAGATACAACCATGAATTTAAACTACACGGACAGTCCCGAGCAGAGCCAGTCCCATGTTTATTATGTGACTGCCTTTTATTCTGATAATACGGAAAGCGAGCCAAGCAATGAGGT
>JBNJCW010000014.1:0-33910 GCA_051744345.1 Actinomycetota bacterium | reverse complement strand
CCCTTCCCTTATTTTTTACCTATCCCTTTTAAGATAATATGATTATAGACCTAAGCCTGCATAAAAAAAATACTTATGTAACTTTTATCACAAAATATTTTATATCCTGCCTTCCAAAGCAGTATAATTATAACGGGACGGGGGTGAGACGATGAATAGAAACACCAAGATGATAAGATACAGGAGGATGTCCGTAATTTCAATGGTTGCCGGCATATTAACCTACAGCTCTATATATACCTTATCCCCAAAACAGTCCTCCATATTGTTACATACCTCAGGAACTTGATTTCATATGAGGCCCTCGTCGCTTCCATTGTTTCTATCCTGGTTGCTCTCTTGCTGGGCCTTCCCCTCTCAGCGGTAACCTGTGGAAGTATAGGCTTAAAAAAAATTAAATCCGGGATATATGCTGCCAGGGGAAAGGGAATGGACATAGCCCGGTATAGTGCTCGGTCCACTGTTTATTTTAGCTACCGCTTTGTTTCCGGCGGGAGAAATGCTGTTTCCGCATAAAACAGTACGAAAGCTTGCAGGTAAAGGCCAAATAGAAAAGATGGGGTAAGCTTTTTGGAGACAAAAGGGCCCATCAAGGACCCTTTGTCTATACTATATTAACCACCCGGTTATTGGAGAACTCAACCTTGCCGTCAGTCTTGGCAAAAAGCGTAAAATCCCTGCCGAGCCCTACATTTTTTCCAGGCTTGAACTTTGTCCCTCTCTGCCTTACAATAATGCTTCCAGCCTTTACAGCCTGGCCGCTTGAGTTTTTAATCCCCAAAAACTTGGGATTGCTGTCTCTTCCGTTTCTTGTACTTCCTACACCTTTTTTGGTAGACATAAAATCACCTCACTTAACCTTTATCTTTTCGGTATGCAAAACCGTAAGAGGCTGCCTGTGCCCTATCTTTCTCTTGTATCTTTTCTTGGCCTTCATCTTGAAGGCAATAACCTTGTCTGCCCTTATCTGCTGTTTTATGGTCGCTACTACTTCTGCATTATCAACTAAAGGCTTGCCCACCTTTGTCTTGCTTCCATCTGAGATAAGGTTGACCTCCTTTAGGTTTATTTTATCTCCCTCTTTGCCTTCCAGATAATCGACCACCACGTCCTGGTTTTCTTCTATCTTGTATTGTTTACCACCACTGGTAATTATAGCGTAAATTTTGGCCTCCTTAGTTTTCGCTTATAGCTTAAATTACAGATTGAAATATTAACACATTATTTTATATGGTGTCAATCTGTTCAGACAAACCCCAGGCAAAGTCCCTCCATTATCCCTTCCCTGCGGACAAACCCTGCCTTAAACTCAACCACGCTTTCTGCCTTTTTTAAAAAAGGGGTAACCCTGTAAGGCTTAAGGCCTTCATACACCCTGACTACCCTGCCTTCCCCATTCAGGAAAACAGCATCTATGCTATACCGCATCCCGATGGTATGGATGCTTCTGCACCCTTTTATAAGGAAACACTGCCCATAATCCAGAGGCTTTCCCACCGCCAGGCCAAAAACCCTCTTTAAGAAAGTCTCGGCGGTCAGAACCCTGGCCAGTATTTTGCCGCTATCCCTGCTGATTAGCTTCATCTACTTTTCCAGGCACTGGGGAGGGTACTTGTTTTCCTTAATGTAATATTCAAAATGCTTTAGCCACAGCGGCTTGCCGTGGGGATTGTTCTGTATGAACTCGGTAAACTTTACCAGCTTCTCCATAGTCATGTCGCTGACGCTGTGCTCAATTTTACAGGAATCTATCTCTGCCTGTTTTTGGTCTACCCCCAGTATATCGGTTAAAAACTCTACAATAACCTTATGCCTGGTATATATTTTCTTAGCTATGTTCTGTCCCTTTTTGGTCAGAGTAACCTTGCCATACCTCTTATGCTCGGCCAGGTCAAGGTCCTTCATCTTGTAAAGTATCTCCGTAACACTGGCAGGGTTTATATCCAGTTTTCTGGCAATATCCTTTACCCTTACCGCATCCCCGGTTATATCAATTTCATATATTGCTTCCAGGTAATCTTCAATATTTGAAGACAGCTCATTCTTCATTTTTATACAGCTCGCTTATCAGGTGGTAAATCTTTTTGTACTTCTCGTACTTGCTCCTGTATTTTTCTCTTAGTGACTTGTCCGGGCTAAACTCCTTATTAACCTTAACAAAACTGGATACCGCTTCCTGGAGGCTGAACTTGCCGGTTCCTTTCCCTGCCAGCATCATGGTAGCCAGACAGCCTGCCTCGCTTATTCCCATTTGTTTTATGGGTTTATTGATCACCGAAGATTTAAGCTTGAGCCAGTAATCAGACTGGGACCCTCCCCCTACTGCCCTAAGCTCTTCAATTTTCAGGCCGCACTTTTGGGCAAGCTCTATGTTGAAAGCAATCTCAAACACAAGGCCTTCTACCAGAGCCTTGAAAATATCTACTTTCCTGGTGGAAAGGTTTAACCCTATTATGGATCCCTTGGGGATAGGATCATGGTAAGGAGTCCCTGAAGCGGAAAAATAGGGCAGTGTATGCAGGTCTGAAGGCTCGAAGTCAAGCTTGGAGAAAAAGTATTCATACACATTTATGCCCTTATCTTCCGCTTCCTTTTTTTCTTCCGGGCTTAATATATCACGGTACCACTTGAGGATGCTTCCTGCAGTCATATTATAGGCAAAGCTTGCATACTTACCCTCAACCACATGGAATCTGGTGGAATAGTCGTTTTTAAAAAGGTCGTCCTTTAAAATCAGCTTATCCATGACCGAAGTAACGCATTCCACGGTGCCAATACCGTCTGCAGCCAGCCCTCCGGCAATGGCTCCCACCCCCAATGCCGCACACTGCTGGTCGTGGCCTCCGGTAACAATGGAAACCTTCCGGGTAAAACCCAGATCTTTGGCAATATCGTCCCTGACAAAGCCAACCTCCACACCCGAAGGCGAAGGCTCTGAAAAAAGGTCCATATCGATATCAAATTTGTTAAGTATATACTCTGACCACTTTTTCTCCCTTATATCAAAGAAAAGGGAGGTTGAGCATAAAGGATAATTCATCTTTGTATTTTCCAAACCCAGCAGATGGTGGAAAAGGTCTTCAGTAAACAAAAATTTTTTAGTCCTGGAGTAGATATCCGGCATATTCTTCTTCACCCAGTAAATCTTGTTAAGCGCAGCCACATACTGGGGAGGAAGCCCGGTTATATTATAAAGCTCTTTAGCCGGAATAACCGAAAGCATATATTCAAGCTCTTCCACGCTCCTGGAATCGGTGGAATAGATGGTATTGTAAAGGATGTTTCCCTGCTCATCTATGGGGGTAAAACTCTCCCCTACAGTAGAAACCGCCAGAGCAGAAACCGGGTCTTTTTTTACTGGCGGCTTAGAGTTTACTTCCCTGATTACATTAAAAACCTTTTCCCACATGTCCTTTACATCAAATTCAACCCAGCTGGGCCGGGGGAATACAAGATTATATTCCGAATAGGAACTTGCCAGGGCCTTACCATCTTCACTGAAAGCAATGGCCTTGGTGCCTGTAGTTCCTATATCAATTCCCAGTATGCTCATACCTTCAGTCCTTTCGCATAAATTTTATTCAGCCAGCTCTTCTTTTACTTCTTCCTTTCCTGCCTCAAGCTCCTCCAGTTGTTCTGCATCCTCTTCAAGGAGGAGTGCCTGGAACTCGCCTACATGTGTTTTCTCTTCTTTTGCCACATCCAGCAGTATTTTTTTCATATTGTTGTTTTTAGTCATATTCGCCATCTGCTCATAAAGGCTTATGGCATCAAGTTCTGCTATAACCGCTGCCCTTAGTATTTCCTTGTCAATATCTTCCTGCTTTACTTTGCTGAGATCAATAGGTATGTTGGATAACATTTTAAGTCCCCTTTGGCCAATTATTAATTTTTCTAATTATACAATAAAATCGGGGTAATTATAAAAAGAATAAAAATAGGCAGCTACTTGCAAAAAGGGTTTTATGCTACTATATCCTTAATGGATACAGCGCTAAAAAACTTATAATTTTTAATTAGTAAGATAAAGATATTAATAGGTCTTGAGATAACAGGCCTGGGGGCTGGGACTAATGGCAGATATACCGGTTAAAAAACTAGACTGCGGTTTCAAGCTTCCGGTATTCGGTTTCGGGACCTGGCAGATGGGAGGCAGGGAAAAAAGGAATCCCGGAAATGATGACCAGGCTGATATTTTTGCAATAAAAAAAGCCATAGAGCTGGGAGTTTCCCATATAGATACCGCCGCATGGTATGCGGAAGGACATGCCGAAGAGCTGGTGGGAAAAGCCATTAAAGGCTTTGACCGCTCCTTTCTTCTAATCACCACCAAGGTTGCCCCCATGGACCTCCATTATAATGACCTCATAAGATCAGCAGAAGAAAGCCTCAGCAGGCTGGGAACCGACTACATAGACGTTTATGTAATCCATAACCCCAACCCCTATATAGATATCAAAGAATCAATGAATGCAATGGACTACCTGGTTGAACAGCAGCTGGCAAGGTATATAGGCTTAAGCAATTTCAATGCCGGCCAATTCAGGGAAGCCCAGGCCCAAAGCTCTAATAAGATAGTATGCAACCACCTACATTACAACCTGAAACACAGGGGGCCTCTGCTGGATGGGACCATTAAGTACTGCCAGGCTAACGATGTTATGGTCGTGGCCTGGAGGCCGGTCCAGAAAGGCCTTTTCTCAAAAGAGAGGTTAGCGATACTTGAAAAACTCTGCGCAAAGTATAAAAAAACAGAGAATCAGATTGCAATCAACTGGCTGGCCTGCCAGAAAAATACAGTTACCATATCCAAAACCAGAAATATTGAGCACCTCAAGGGAAACATTGGGGCAGTGGGATGGGAAATGGAAGAAAGCGATATTCAGCTCCTGACACAGAATTTTCCCGAAATTGTAGATACTGTGGAAAACCAGACCCTGGCAAAACTGGTAGAGCCGGATTAGTTTGCTTTTTTAGGCTAAACCTTATCATTGATATTGGCGGCCAGCTGCCCGTTTTTTAAACTTTTTAAACCGCCCGGCCAGACGCTATTCCTTGCCTGGCAATACCGGGGGTTTAAATTTATCTGTATACGGCCTTAAAACAGATGAGCTTTAAAATATTTCAGATACCCTGTAATATAAAAGCAGAAATAAAAAAAATATTACCGGAAAAGACAATAATTATGTCTTTAGAGCAAAACGGCCAGAACCAAACACCTCCCCAAAAAGTTGGAAAAACAAACAGGCAGAAGCCCATTATAATTGCAGCCGGCATATTCATATTCATTCTAATCGCAGCAACAGCTTTAATTTTCCTGATCTACCCCTACCTGGACAGGGATAGAGAGGAAATTTCCTTGCTGGTTGGGCCGGACCAAAACCTGGTAAAGGTAACCCTTGAGGGGATAAGGATGGATACACAGGCAAACCAGCCGGTAATCCTCCTAAAGGAAGAAGGCGGAAACACATATCTGCCCATCTGGATAGGAGCTGCCGAAGCTATTGCCATCTCCCTTGAATTATCGGGGACAGAAACACCCCGGCCAATGACCCATGATCTTATGGTAGATGTTTTAGAGGCTTTGGGAACTGCCGCAGATAGTGTGATTATAACTAAGGTTGAGGAAAATACCTTTTATGCTGCACTCAGGTTAAGGGATAGAGAAGGCAACCTTGTAGAGGTAGACAGCAGGCCTTCTGACGGGATTGCTATTGCAGTAAGGACATCCTGCCAGATACTGGTTACGGAAGACTTGCTCAAATCCCATGGCGTAGAAGTCGAGGCTGATGACCAGCAATTTGAACGTTTGAGGATTTAACAGCCCCGGTCCAGAGCATAAAGCATATATCATGCCATCAGCACCAAAAGAAAGTGCCTGCTAAATTCTTATGGTCGGGATGGGGGGATTTGAACCCCCGGCCTCAGCGTCCCGAACGCTGCGCGCTAACCAGGCTGCGCTACATCCCGTTTTAGTCTATCCATCACTTCAATCGCATCATTAAAGCTTTTAATGGTAAAGAAAGTCTTTTTAGCCCTGCTTATTCCCCTGACTCCCTTAAAAATCCAGCTAAGGTATTTCCTGAACTCCCTTACCGCTTTTTCTTCTCCCTTAAAGAAAATCAGAAACTTCAGATAACAGGCAGCAAACTCTTTCCTCCACTCCAAATCGGGCATAAATCCTGTACTTGAACCCAAAAGCCCCAGGAGGATATCCATTAAAACCCACATGCTGCCTTTTGAGTTCCTGCCTACCATGATAGCATCACAGCCAGTATATTTTAACACTTCTTGTGCTTTTGTTGGAGAGCCAATATCACCGCTGGCAATCACTGCTATGCCTACCTTGTCTTTAACCATCCTGATATGGGAATAATCCGCGGTTCCGGAAAAACCCTGTTTCACCGTCCTGCCATGGATAGTTATAGCCCCGGCACCCTGCTCCTCTGCTGTCTTGGCCATATCCAAAACATTTATGCTCCCGCTGTCCCAGCCAAGCCTGACCTTAACCGTAACCGGCACTTCTACCTCTTTTGCAACCGCCTCTACTATGCGGCCCGCTTTTTTTATGTCCTTAAGCAGACAGCCCCCGCTTCCGCTTTTAAGTATCTTGGGAACCGGGCAGCCCATATTAATGTCAATTATATCTGCAACCGCCTCTACCCTGGCAGCAGCTTCAGCCATAATTTCCGGTTCTGAGCCAAATATCTGTACAGCACACGGCCTCTCCAGCTCGGTTACCGCTGCCAGGGCCATGCTCTTTTTATGGTTATAATAAAGGCCGCAGCCGGTAACCATTTCACTGAAAGTCAGGCCGCAGCCGAAAAATTTGGCAAAGATTCGGTATGTATTGTCACTTATTCCGGCCAGAGGAGCAGAAACCACCGGGTTTGCTATGTTTGTGCCCCCTATCTCAAAGCTCCGGCCAAAAACAGGCAAACTGCCAAATCCAGTATCTATATAGTTTTTTAGCCATTTTTCGGCCTTATGCTTATTATCGGCCCCTTCCCTTTTTTCAAGGTAGCCATAAACTATGTCTCTTGCTTCATATGCCAGGGTTTCCAAATCCATTTATTTGCCTTTTTGCCTAATAATAAAACAACACCCTTCTTATTAGAAACACTATTGTGCCCCAAACCTTATTTTACTCCCAACCCAATTAATCTATAATATATAAAAAACGGCAGGAAGGGCAAACATGGAAAATAATACCGTAAAAAAGGCAGAAAAGGCATACAGGCTGGCATTTGATTTCGACCAAAGATACGGGGAGTGTTCCCAGGCAACCCTCCATGCCCTGCAGGTTGCATATAATACCCAAAACAGGGATATGTTCAGGGCCATAGGAGGACTTGCCGGAGGCGGCGCAGCCAGGTGTGACGGAAGCTGCGGAGCATATTCCGCTGCCATATTCTTCATGGGGCTTTTTACGGGAAGGAACCCGGAAGATTTGGACAGCAATGCCCATGATCCCTGCGCCCATGAGAAAAGGGATATGCTTTTTGGGCTTATTGACAAGCTGCACCAAAAGTTTATCGCTACCTACGGGAGCATAATCTGCACCAATATACACAACAAACTCTATGGCCGCCCTTATTTTCTCAGGGACAGCGACGATGTGCAGAAATTTTTGGACAATGGCGGGCACACCAAAAGCGGCGGCCCCGGTGTCTGCGGCAATGCAGCAAAATGGACCGTAGAAATACTCCAGGATTTTTCTGCCCGTCAGGAGTTGTAGGTTATAAGGATCTGCAGCCCCTTTAGGGTAAGATCCTGGTCAAAAAACTTGATGTATTTGCTTCTTCCCTTCATCAGGGGAGCAAGGCCCCCTGTCCCAATAACCTGGGGGTCAAAGCCATTATCTTCTTTTTTCTGTTCAGCTATAATTTTTTCCAGCAAGAAATCTACCTGGCCGAGGAAGCCGTATAGTATGCCCGCCCTTATCCCGTCATAGGTATTTTTTGCTATCACTTTTTCCGGCCAGCTAAAGTCTACTGTGGAAAGCCTGGCAGCATAAGTAAACAGGGCTTCAGAAGATACCTCTATGCCCGGAGCTATAACCCCTCCGGTATACTCCCCTTTCGAGGAAATGATATCAAAGGTCGTTGCTGTACCAAAATCAACCACAACAGCAGGGCTGCCGTAGATTTCTGCAGCAGCAACCGAGTTGGCGATACGGTCAGCGCCGATTTCCCGGGGATAATCATAATTCAGCCTGATTTTTGTATTTATGCTGCTGTCCACCATGAATATCCTGCACCCGAAATACCTCTTTCCCATCTTCCTTATTTCTTCACATATGGCGGGTACCACGCATGAAACTGCTATGTCTATTACACTTTCCGGATCATGTTCGCTGTTTTTCATAAAACTTAACACAGAGGAACCTATCTCGTCAGAGGTCTGGTGTTTGGGTGTAGCCATCCTCCAGGAGTTGAGCAGTTTTTGCTTATCAAACAAACCTATTACCGTCTGGGTGTTGCCCACATCAATAGCTAAAAGCAATCAAAACCTCCTTGCCTAAATTGTTACTGTAACCCTGGACTGGGCTTCCTTTACGCCTAACATTTCAATCCGCCTCATGCATCAAAAGGCTGCAAACCTAAATCCAGCTTCTCAACCTTTTCCTTAAAATTTTTTTCCTTTATGTAGCTGGCTATATCCCTGCCGTCTACCATAAAATCAGGCTTTATCTCACCTAACGGTATGAGCACAAAGTTCCTTTTGGCAAACCGGGGGTGGGGTATGGTCAGAAAGGGCGAGCTTACCTTTACCCCCTCCCAGTAGACTATGTCTATATCGATTGGCCGTGGGCCATACCTTTTGGTGTATTCCCTGCGGCCCAGCCTGTATTCTATGCTTTTTAAAAAACCCAGGAACTCAAAAGGGTTTGCTTCTTTTGCAATATTTAATTCCAGTACCAGGTTAAAAAAATCCCCCTGGTTTTTTTCATGCATGGGCTCTGTCCTGTAAATTGAAGAGACCTTCCCTAAGGTTGCCGCCCGGTGGCCGGATACCAGCTTTACCGCCCTGGCCAGGTTGCTTATGCTTTTGCCGGTATTAGACCCCAGGGAAAGAAAGCAGGATGAAGAGCCAAGATCCTTTCTTGTGCCGGTATAGGCAACCCCCACACTGGCAAGCTTCTCCTTTATGGGAGGCTGGATTTTTTTAATGCTTACATTTACCTTTTCTGCCAGGGCAAACCTTTCCAAAAGCCTGAAGGCCACAACCTGGGCCAGGGTTTCCACCAGATCGTATTTTCTGCCTGAATTTACTTCCTTTATTAGGTCTACAACCTCTGAATAGTTTACCGTATTTTTTATATCATCATCATTTGCAAAATCCCTGTCTGCCACCTCTATGCCTATATCAAATACAAAGGGCTGGCCATTCTTTTTTTCATCAGGATTTACGCCGTGATAACCGTAAAGCTCTAAATTGTCTACCATTACACAATACATCATTCCACATCCTGAATAGCCTTTACCATATCCAGGGCCTTTTTTGTCTGCCCGACATCATGTACCCTCAGCATGTTTGCCCCCTTAAGGTAGCCGTAAACAGCCACAGCTATGCTTGGCTCAAGCCTCTGGCCGGCCGCCAATCCCAGCGTCTTTTCAATAAAGGATTTCCTCGAAGCACCCAAAAGAAGGGGAAACCCCATCAAGCTGAATTCCTTCAGCTTCCTAATAAGCTTGAGATTGTGCCGGGCAGTCTTTCCAAACCCTATGCCCGGGTCTACTACTATGCTGGAGGCCCCGATTCCGGCTGAAACCGCATTTCCAGCCGCTGAGTAGAGGAAATCATATACCTCTTCTACCACATCCCCATAGGAGGGGTTTGCCTGCATATCCTTGGGGGTTCCCTTTATATGCATGAGCACCACCCCGGCCCCGCTTGCAGCCACAACCTCTGCCATGCCCCGGTCAAAGGTGAGCGCACTGATATCATTTACCATGTCTGCCCCTGCTTCCAGGGCCATCTCCGCAACCTGGGACCGGTAAGTGTCTATGGACACAAGCAGGCCATAGCTTTTTTTTATATGCTCAACCACGGGTACGGTTCTTTTAATTTCCTCTTCCAGGCTAACCGGCTCCGAGCCCGGCCTGGTAGACATCCCCCCCACATCAATGATATCAGCCCCTTGCTCTATCATTTCCTCTACCCTTTTTTCAGCTGCCTCCTTCCTGAAATACATCCCCCCGTCGTAAAAAGAGTCAGGAGTTACATTAAGTATCCCCATTACCCAAAAACCGCTGCCTATATCATACCTTTTGCCCCTCAAGTTCAGAAATGCCTGCCTGTCCTCCAGGGAACCGATATAATCTGAAAGCTCCTGCGCAAGTTTCCTTAAACCAAAAGGCTGCATCCTTATTTTCTTTATAAGGCTTTTTATCACCGGCCTGGTTCCCACTAGTATTGCATCCAGGCTTCCTTCTTTCTGGATTAAGCTGTCCCTGGAGGTAGCCACATCCCCTCCCCTGGCTAAAGCTTCCTGTTTTAAGATGTTTACGGCTACCGGGCTAAGGTTCCTGATTTTTAGGGCCAAAGGCCTGGCCTTGGGAGCCATAATCCTTGCCCCTGCAGGAGTAACCTTGATTTTTTTGAAAGCAATATCCGCATCCCCCAGCTCACTGAAGTCAAGAGCCCTTATTTTATACCTCAATCCAATCTCCTAACTGCTGTTGTCAATCAAGGACATCACCTCTGCCCTGGTGGCCTGGTTGTTCCTGAAAAGGCCCCTTACCGCAGAGGTAACCGTCTTGGTATCCGGTTTTTTTACCCCCCGCATGCTCATGCACAAATGTTCTGCCTCCACAATAACCATAACTCCCCGCGGCTCAATGGTTTTCATTATGGTGTCTGCCACAATACTGGTAAGCCTTTCCTGTACCTGGGGCCTTTTGGCCGCTATGTCCAGAACCCGGGTAAGCTTGCTCAGCCCCACGATCTTTCCGCTCCTGTTGGGAACATAGGCAATATGCGCCCTTCCCACAAAAGGCACCAGGTGGTGCTCGCAAACCGAATAGAAGGGTATGTCCTTGACCATTATAACCTCATCGTGGTTCTCATCAAACATGGGACCCAGCTCTTTTGCCGGATCTTTTCCCAGGCCGCTGAATATCTCTTCATACATATCAGCAACCCTCCTGGGTGTACCCAGAAGCCCTTCTCTTTCCAGGTCCTCCCCTATCCCCTTAAGAATCAGGCTTACACCTTCTTCTATCATCTTTTTATCCAATTTGCCGCTCCCAGCCTAAAATTATTAAAAACATGCAGGTATATTATAAAAGATTATAGCCGAAATGATAAAAAAATCATTAAATTAAATCTCAGAGATATTTTTCCAAGCTTCCTCAAAAAAAAGAAGGCGGCTCTTTAGTAGTTTCCGCCTCTGCGGCACATTTTAATAACCTGTTTAAAGATAAGGCAAGTTTTAACCCCAGGGCTTAAACCCTGCTGCAAAAACTAAAGCTCAGCTTGTTCATGCTCCCTAAGTTTCTGCATATAGAAATCCCTGTTTTCACGCATCATATCCATTATGTCCAGCCCGTAGGGACATTTTTCCTCACACTGGCCGCACTGGTCACACTGCTCGAGCCTCTCCATCTCCTCTGTCCTTCCGGCATCAAGGAATACATCAATAGGGAACTGGTCATAGTAGACCTTTATAAAATTAAACTCATAGATATCCAGGCCTTGGGGACAGGGCATACAGTACCTGCATCCCCTGCAAAACTTATCGCCAAGCTTCTTTTTAATTGACTCAATTTTTTCCCAGTCCCCGTCGCTTAAGCTTTCATCGCTTTCCATATGCCCGATATTCTGGACAAGCTCGGCAACACTTTCTGTTCCCACAACCGGTATAACCCGGCTGAACTGCTTTATATACCTCAAGCTTATGCCCGCATCATCAATTCTTCCTCCCCCCAGGGGCTTCATGCCCAGAATCCCTATATCGTTTGCCACCAGCCTTTTATAGATAGGGTCCCGGGTGAACTCAACAGAGACAAAATTTACAGGCATTAATATAACTGAAAAATCGGCTACTCCATAATACCTCTCTATTACATCCGGATTGTGGCACGAAAAGCCTATATGCCTTACCTTCCCCTTTTGCTTTTGCTCAGCCAGGGCTTCTATTACCCCATTGGCTAAAAGCTTTTCGAATTTTTCCGGCTTGGAAGCATCATGGAACATGAATATATCTATATAATCGGTGCCCATCCTGGAAAGGCTGGTATCCAGCTGGCCCAGGAATTCTTTTCTGTCGGTGCTGTAGGATTTGGTACATATAACAAGGGAGTCCCTTATGCCCTGCACAGCTTTGCCCAGTATCTCTTCGCTGCAGGGATAGCCGTGAGCGGTATCAATCAGATTGATGCCCCTGCTGTGTGCTTCCCTCACCAAAGAAATTGCATCTTTGCGGCCAAGCCTGGCAAACTGCAGAGCCCCGAACCCAATTTCAGAAACCTTTAGTCCTGTTTTGCCTAGTATTTTGTATCTCACTTCTGCTTGCTCTCTTGCTTTACTTTCTTATGGCTCTTAACATCGGAAAGAAGCTTTAGTACCTCCTGTCGATGCAGTGTCTCTTTTTCAATCAGCTCATGGCTCAGCTTGGATAGGGCATCACTGTTTTCGGTGATTATTCTCTTGGCCTTGACATAACATTCTGTAATTATATCATGCACCTCTTCGTCTATCAGGGAAGCCACCTTATCGCTGTAATGCGGTTTACTGGTGATATCCCTGCCCAGGAATACCTCGTCCTCTGATTCTCCCTTAAAAGTGATGGGGCCCAGTTTTTCACTCATTCCAAAGTCGGTTACCATCTTCCTGGCCAGCTTGGTGGCCCTGTCCAGGTCATTCTGAGCTCCGGAAGTGATATCATCAAAATTAAGTTCTTCCGAGACCCTTCCCCCCAGAAGCTGGGTTATACTGTCCAGAAGTTCCCTTTTAGACTTCAGGAACCTGTCTTCCTCGGGGAGAGCCATCACATAACCCAGGGCCCTGCCCCTTGAAATTATGGATATCTTGTGGATGGGATCCGTGTTGGGAAGCACATAGGAAAGCATGGCATGGCCTGATTCATGGAAGGCAATAATCCTTTTTTCCTTTTCACTTATCACCCTGTTTTTCTTTTCAGGTCCGGCTATAACCCTTTCCACAGCTTCCTCGATCTCCAGCATGGTTATCTTTTTCTTATTTCTCCTGGCTGCAAGAAGCGATGCCTCATTAAACAGGTTCGCCAGATCCGCCCCGGTAAACCCGGGAGTCTGCTTGGCAATGGTCTTTAAGTTTATGTCCTTGTCCAGGGGCTTTCCTTTGGAGTGTATCTTCAGTATCTCTTCCCTTCCCCCCAGATCAGGCCTGTCCACAACTATCTGCCGGTCAAACCTGCCCGGTCTCAGCAGTGCAGGGTCCAGTATGTCCGGCCTGTTGGTGGCAGCAATCAGTATTACTGTGCTATCGACATCAAATCCATCCATTTCCACCAGCAGCTGGTTAAGGGTCTGTTCCCTTTCATCATGGCCGCCGCCCAGTCCAGCACCCCTGTGCCTTCCCACAGCATCAATTTCATCCATGAATATTATTGACGGCTGGCTTGCTTTGGCCTGGGCAAACAAATCCCTTACCCTGGAAGCACCAACACCCACAAACATCTCTACAAACTCTGAACCGCTTATGGAAAAGAAGGGAACTCCTGCCTCTCCGGCAACAGCCCTTGCCAGAAGCGTCTTTCCCGTCCCCGGAGGGCCGAAAAGGAGCACACCCTTGGGTATCTTTGCACCTATCGATTTAAATTTATTGGGATTTTCAAGAAACTCTTCCACTTCCCTCAATTCTTCAACCGCTTCATCGGCACCGGCCACATCCTTGAAGGTAATCCTCTGCTTGCCCTTATTGGCAAGCCTGGCTTTGCTTTTGCCGAACTGTAGAACCTTGGAGCCTCCTCCCTGCATCTGGTTCATCATAAAAAATATCAGTCCGAATATTAAAAGGAAGGGGAGGGCCCCCACCAGTATCTGTATCCATAAAGACTGGCTCTGGTTATCCACCCTGAACGGAACGCCCTCTTCCAGGAGCAGCTGGGATACATCATAGTTTTCAAGATAAGAAACCGTAAACAGAGTTCCGTCTGCCAGTTCCCCCTCTATAATTTTATCTTCGCCCTTAACCGTCAGGGGAGTGGAGGTATCTATGTTGCCCTCTCTTACCTCGGTAACGAATTCGTTCATGGACAGCTCCTTAACCTCCTCAGAGAAAAACATGGGATTTCTGAATATCAGAAACATCACCACTATAAGGAGGATAAGCAGCGCAATATTTTTAAAGCTTCTATTTCGAAACCCTTTATCAGGACCTTTTTTCAAATTAAAACATCTCCTTTTTTATAAAAATTATCCGATTTATCCTTAGGATAAATTGCCATTTAGATGATAATATAATTACTACTCATTTTCAATATACCCAATAAATGGGAAATTGCGGTATTTTTCCACAAAATCAAGGCCGTAACCCACCACAAACTTATTGGGAATTTCAAAACCCCTGTACTTAATCCGGTTCTTCTTCTTTCCCGGTACTTTTTTGTCCAGCAGTGCGCAAACCTCTATCGATTTGGGATTTCTGGCTCCCAGGTTCTTCACCAGGTAATTAAGCGTCCTGCCTGAATCAACAATGTCTTCTATTATTATAACTTCCTTGCCCTCAATATTGAACTCAAGATCCTTGGTTATCCTTACTATCCCCGAACTTACCTTAGAGTTGCCGTAACTGGATACAGCCATAAAATCAAAGGTAACCGGGATATTAATATGCCTGCAAATATCAGCAACAAATATAAAGGAGCCTCTTAATACGGAAATAAGAACCGGGTTCTTGTCCTGGTAATCTCTGGTAATCTTTAATCCCAGTTCCCTGATTTTTTTCTGCAGCTTTTCCTCGTTTATAAGCACCCTGATTTTTGTATCATTACAGTAAACCAGCCGTTCTCCGCTTTCCATCTTGTATTCATAGCTACACATAAAGCCTCTTCTATCCTAAATTATAATAAGTTTTAGAATATCTTAATATACAGGACCCTGCCTGTATCCGGTCCTACCTTCACCCTCTCATCAATCCTGCAGCCTCCCACCCAGATAATTTTTTCCCGGTCTTCGAATACGGGAACCATACTCCTCTTATGCCTGGGGATCTTAAGATCTGTAAAAATATCCTGTAATTTTTTTCCTCCCCCCGTCCCCAGGGGGAAAAACTTATCACCTTTTCTCCAATTCCTAATTTTAACAGGAAATCTAATTTTATCATAATCCATAAATGCTTCCGCACAGGACGCATCACGGTATTCCTTACCGCTGACATCCCGCCTTATATAAGCCTCTACATTTATATTAAAACCCTTATAAAACCTGCTTCTGCCTTCCTCCGGCAGGAACTGTTCCTCAAATTCCAGATCCTTGAAAAATGCCTGGTATTCGGGGGGAAGATGCTCTTTCTTATCTATGTCCAGGAAGTAGAGGCGCTCCTTTTCTTTTACTGCAAGCACGTTTTCAGCAGGCTGAATTTTTTTCGCCTCTCCTCCGGGACAGGCTATTTTCAGTACCTGTTCAATATTTCTGGCAGTTATATCCCTGCTGTCACCCTTAACCATCCGTATAGCCCGCCTTACCGCCCTCCTCCTCAAGGCAAGGTCTAGGCCCTGCAGGCAGCATGTATCCAGTTCTAAAAGGATGGTTTTTCCTTCTGCCATCAGGGTCCGGGCATTATCTTCTATCTGCTTCTGGGCAAGCTTTTCCATATAAGCATCTTCCTGGCGGGCGATGCAGGCAAGGGTTAAGATATTTTTTTTAAAATCAGGATTAAATTCCTCTTCCAGCAGGGGGAAAAGCTTGTTCCTTATCCTGTTTCTGGCATAAACATCCTCCAGGTTGGTATGGTCAATACAATAGGCTATTTTTTTATCCTCCAGATACTTAAGTATGTCCTCCTTGTAAGTTTCTATAAGCGGCCTGATAATTTCCCCTGATACCGGCTTGATTGCCCCCAGGCCGGTTATGCCGCTTCCCCTGAGCAAATTTAAGAAAAATGTTTCCAGGCTGTCATCAGCATTATGGCCGGTAGCTATCTTATTTGCACCCTCTTTTTTGGCGGTATCCCTGAGAAGATTAAGCCTTAAAGCCCTTGCCCCTTCCTGGAAAGAAAAGCCCCTCCCTGAGCTCCAAGCCCTGGCATCCACCCTGAAAAGCCTCAGAGGCAGCCCTTCTTTTTTACACAAACCCTCTACAAAAGAAGCGTCCTCTGCAGACCGACCTTGTCGGGTAAGATGATCAAGGTGAAAGACCTTCAGGCTCATACGGTATTTAGTAGCCAGTTTTTTCAGGGCATGGAGCAAAAAAACAGAATCAGGGCCACCTGAAACAGATACCAGCACGCTGTCTCCCCTTTCCAGCATGCGGTATTTTCCTATAACCCTATCCACAGAACTGATTAGATCTTTTACCATATGCCTATCTAAACCCCAGCCTTTATGGATTCGATTTTTTCTTTGATATACTCAGCAGTAAATTCCGGAGTGGTTATATTTATATTTACCCCGGTTCCCATTTCGAAACCGGCTTTTATGGTCAGCTTGGGCAGAAGCTCCAGGTGCCAGTGGAAATACCTGCTGGTGTCAATTAGGGTGGGGCTGTTGTGTATGTAATAGTTAAAAGCCGGGTTATCCAGCTCCGTGTAAAAGAAATCCAGTATAATCTTTAAGCAATTAGCAAGCGATCTTATCTCCCCGTCTGTTATGTCATCAAAGTTAGGGCTGTGTTTTCTGGGAACAATCCAGGTTTCGAACGGAGACCCGGAAGCGAAAGGCTGCAGAACCACAAAATGCTCATCCTCCCATACCACCCTCCTGTCCTGCCTCAATTCAAAATCCAGTATATCGCACATGGCACAATGCCTGTTATGGTTAAAATAGCCTATGGTCCCGCTGAGTTCCTTACCCAGGACCGGCGGTATGATGGGAAGGCCAAAAAGCTGGGAGTGGATATGGTCAAGCGAAGCCCCGGCTTCCTTTCCCTGGTTATGCATCACAATAATAGATTTTATCTTCTCGTCTGCCTTAAGTTCGGACACCCTATGCCGGTAGGCAAAAAACATGGGGATAAGCTCTTCAACCGAAAGCCTGCTTATATCGGATATATGTCGGGGGGTGGTAATTATTACCTCGTGGACACCAAAACCGTCCATGGTATCATAGATACCCACTTTTTTCGTATTTAAAGGCAGATTTGAAATAAGGGCAGGAAATTTATTGGGCACAACCCTTACCTGCCAGCCCTGCCCGTCAGGTTCCCTTTGCTCTAAAGAGTTTATGGCAAAAACTTCCCTGGGGGTCATGGACTCATTACCGGTACAAAAAGGGCAGCTGGCTGTACCGGAAACCGAAGGCTTGGCCTGGGACTGCCCCTTGAACTTATCCGGCCTCTTAGCCCTTTCGGTGGCTATTATCACCCAGTCGCCTGTTATCAGGTCTTTCCTAAGCTCAGGCAATTTCAAGCACCCCTTTCATTAAAAAGCTGGTCTATTATATTCTTTTTAAAATTAATTGCAAATGCCTCCCCTTCATGCCAGAAGTTCCCTGATCTTGTTTTTCAGCTGATCCAGGTTGGCGGATTTAACCAGGTATTCATTTGCAGCCCAGGTAGAAAAATCCTGGGAGTATTCACCATAAGCGGTATAGATGATAATGGGAATCTTTTTGTTATTCTTCCTAATCCTGTGCATAAGGCTTATCCCGTCTTCCCCTTCCATCTTGATGTCAATGGTTACCAGGTCAGGCTTATCCCTGACATAACAATCATAGCCCTGGGCCCCGTCGCAGGCTGTAACCACCTCATAGCCCTCATCTATTAGTTCCGCCTCATAAAGCCTGCGGATATTATCATCGTCTTCAACTATCAGTATCTTTTTCATTTTCACCTCCCAGAGGAAGTTTTATAGTAAAAACAGTATTACCCTTTTTGCTGTATACGTCAATTTTGCCTTCATGCTCAAGCACTATCTTCTTGGTGATGGCCAGCCCCAGGCCCGTTCCCTCCTTTTTGGTTGAATAAAAGGGTAAAAAGATCTTTTCAATATCCTTTTTTTCAATTATGGATCCCCTGTTTTCAATCCTTATAACTGCCATGCCCCTTGCCCGGGCCACAGAAATTTTAACTGCCTCTCCGCCATAAGAAGCCTCTATGGAATTTTTAATAAGGTTTATGAATGCCTGCTTGAGCTGCTGGGCAGAACCCCTGACCCCTATATAATTTACGCCGGGGCCAATGTCAAAACTAAGATCCGTATTTTTATCCTCTGCATAAGCTGAAACCACCTGGATGCATTCCCTTAGAACCTCCAGCAGCTCTATATGCTCTTTAGCCGTTTTTCTTTTGCTGGAAAACTGGAGGGTGCTGCTTAGAATGGTTTCCAGCCTCTGCACCTCATCGGCAATTATATTGAGATCCCCTGCCTCTATTTCCTGCTCGGCCGTATACCTCCTCTTAAGCCTGCGGGCATAACCCCCGATAGCCACCAGGGGATTCCTGATCTCGTGGGCTACCTGGGCAGCCAGCTCTCCCAATTGTGCCAGCCTTTTAAACTCCTTTAGGGTTTCCTCCATCCTCGCCTTCTCGGTTATGTCATCTATTATTACTATTATCCCGTCAATTTTGCCCCCTCCCACCTTAAACAGGGCCAGGTTCAGGTTGCATATGCCTGACTTTTGCCCAAACCTGTAGTCAGTGCGTTCAAAGGACCGGTTCTTTTGTACATGCATAACCTTGCGCAGAAACCTTTTTATGTTTTTGCCCTTGACCTTCAGGTTTATAAAAGAGATGGGCCTGCCTATCAGCTCGGCCTTCTTTTTGCCGGCCATAAGAGAGAAGCTTGAATTGCAGGCATTTATATTATAAGCGGTATCCACCACACATATGCCTATAGGTATGTTCTCCAGTATGTTTTCATTGTATTCCTTAAGGTAATTTATCTTCTGGTTAATCTTTACCAGCCTGTTTACAATTTTTTTAAGGTCATAATAGGCATTGGCGTTTTCAATAGCCAGGGTAGCCTGCTGGCTCAGCATAAGCAGAAAGCTTATGTCGTCAGAGGTGATATCCCTTCGGTTGTATTTATTATCTACTATCATTACCCCCATGGTCCTGCCAAAAGAAGCCATCGGAATTACACAGAAACGGGGATAATCAATTAAGGCATTTATCTGGGGTTCAACAGCCCGGCCCTTAAAATCATCAGCCTCCAGGTCTACATTAACCACCCTCCTCTTCCTGAAGGCAGCGGCTATGAGGCACTCGGATTTTATGGGTATTTTTATGCTTTTGACTTCAGCATCCAGCCTGGAGGGGGTGTGCCTCTGCTCCCTGCTTTTGGCATTAAGGAAACCTTCCAGGGAATAATTTTCCTCCCTGATCTGGTTCCAGATACGGGCAGCATCCTCCTCGCTGGCCGGGCCTACCGCCATCCTCCCTGCCAGGTACTCGCCTCTTTTATCCGCCAAAAAAAGATAGGCCCGGTTAAACCCGAAGCCGTTTCCAAAGGTAACTCCGGTAAGTATGGTCCTTAGCACATTTTCCAGGTTAAGGGTTGAGGATACATACCTGGATATCTGGTAAAGTACATTAAGCTTTCTTAATGTAGACTTGTATTGTCTTGCTTCCCTGTTCATTTTTTTAAGCTCAAGTAAAGTTTCTTGTAACTTTCAGCAGAGCTTTTCCAGGAAAAATCGCAGCTCATCCCGTTCTTGATTATCCTGTTCCACAGCCTTCCGTTCCTGTAATAGGAAAGGGCCCTCTTCAGTGCCTCTACCATCCTGGCGCTGTCATATTCCCTGAACTTAAATCCGGTTGCCCCCGAGTCTATATCCTTTTCGCCCCCTATATTGCTTATGGTGTCTGACAGCCCGCCGGTGTCCCTGGCCACGGGAACCGTTCCATACTTTAGGCTTATCAGCTGGCCCAGCCCGCAGGGCTCATACTTTGAAGGCATCAGAAACATGTCACATCCTGAATATATGAACCTGGCTATCTTCTCGCTGTAGGTTATGTTAACGCTCAAGCTGCCCTTGTGCTTTCTCTGCTGCTGCTTGAGGAGCTTCTGGTATTTTTCATCTCCGGTACCCAAAATAATCATAAAAAAGCCTAAATCCATAATCCGGTCTACCGCCTCAGCTATAAGGTCAACCCCTTTCTGCATGGAGAGCCTGGATATCACCCCTATCAAGGGGGTCTCCTTTTTGCCCCGGCCAAAATAATTTTTAAGCAGATTTTCTTTGCAGTCCATTTTTCCGCTCAAATTCCTTATATTGTAATTGGTGCACAGGCCCTGGTCGCTCTCCGGATCCCAGATGCTGTAGTCAATCCCGTTTACTATCCCCTCCAGATCCTTTTTCCTGGAGCCCAGTACCCCTTCCAGCCTTTCCCCGTATTCAGGTGTCATTATCTCCCTGGCATAGGTAGGGCTGACCGTAGTTATTTTATCCGAAAAGAGTATGCCCCCCTTCATGAAGTTTACCTTACCGTAAAACTCCAATCCGTTTATATCCAGGTATCCTGTTCCCAGGCCGCAGTACTCCAGCACCTGTGGGTCAAAAACCCCCTGGTAGGCCAGATTATGGATGGTAAAAACGGTTGAAGTATTTTTAAAATAATCCTTTTCCGGCCTTCTTTCCTTTTTTATCTGGTCAAGGTAAACCGGGACCAGGGCGCAGTGGTAGTCGTTTAGGTGTATAATATCCGGCTTTAGTTCCAGCTCCTCCAGGGCTGAAAGTATGGCTTTGGAAAAAAAGCTGAACCTTTTGGGATTATCCCTGTAGTCTCCCTTGGGGCTGCCGTATATGTAATTGCGGTCAAAGAATTTGTCGTTTTTTATAAAATAGAAGGTAACTTTTCCGCTTTCTGCCTCCAGAAGGTCATAAAACTCCTCATCGGTATCATTCATGGGAACGTTTAATCCCTTCTTTATAAGCTTGAAATCGTAATCTTTTCCAATAATGGTCCTGTAGAAAGGCATGAGCACCACACAATCCTGGCCCACTTTTTTTAAGGCCGCAGGCAGCGCTCCCACCACATCTGCCATCCCCCCCGTTTTAGCAAAAGGTACCGCCTCGGTTGAGCACATGGCTATAAGCATATCCATCCCCCTTTTTTTGCTGTCATTACATAATATATTACTCCAAGTAATATAAATGTTAAATGTAAAATAAGTTTAATTGATTTTAATAATAATCTTTGTTAACTTTAGTTTAAAACAACAGCTTTTGACCTATGAAAAAGATTAAAAAATCCCTGCTGAGCGAACAGGATATATACCTTTTTAATGAAGGAAACCACTTCAGGCTTTATGAAAAACTTGGGGCACACCCCCTTAAGGCAGGAGGCAAAAAGGGCTATTATTTTGCCCTGTGGGCCCCCAATGCCAGGAAGGTAACCGTATTCGGGGATTTTAACCGCTGGGATAAGGAAAGCTGCCCCCTTACCCCCCGGGGGGATTCGGGCATATGGGAAGGCTTTGTGGAAGGGATAGGCGAAAATACCCTCTACAAGTACCATATAATATCCAGCTACAGCAACTACTCGGTAGACAAACCTGACCCCTTCGCCTTTTATTATGAAAAACCCCCCTACACCGCCTCCCTTACCCATCAGCTGGGTTACCGGTGGGAAGATGAGGGGTGGATGGAAAAAAGAGGCCGGCATAACCGCCTGGACGGCCCCATATCAATCTATGAGCTTCACCTAGGTTCCTGGGCAAGGAATGGCTCTGAATGGCTAAGCTACCGGGAGCTTGCCCCCAGGCTTGCCGCCCATATAAAGGAAACCGGCTTTACCCATGTAGAGTTTATGCCGGTAATGGAACATCCCTTTTACGGCTCATGGGGATATCAGATAACCGGCTACTTTGCTCCCACCTCCAGGTACGGCCCGCCGGAGGATTTCATGTATCTGGTTGACTGCCTTCACCAGAACGATATAGGAGTAATACTTGACTGTGTGCCTTCGCACTTTCCCCGTGATGAGCACGGGCTGGGTTTTTTTGACGGTACCCACCTGTATGAACATTCAGATACCAGAAAGGGCCTGCACCCTGACTGGGATTCCCTCATATTCAATTACGGCCGCAATGAAGTTCAGTCATTTTTGATAAGCAATGCCCTTTTCTGGCTGGATAAATACCATATAGACGGCCTGAGGATGGATGCGGTAGCCTCCATGCTCTACCTGGATTATTCCAGGAAAGAGGGCCAGTGGATACCCAATAAATACGGAGGAAATGAAAATCTGGAAGCCATAGACTTTTTGCGCATGTTCAACACACAGGTTTACAAGCACTACCCGGATACACAGACCATAGCAGAAGAGTCAACCTCCTGGCCCATGGTTTCCAAACCGGTATATGTGGGAGGCTTGGGCTTCGGCTTAAAATGGGATATGGGCTGGATGCACGATACCCTGACCTACATGGCCAAGGATCCCGTACACAGAAAACATCACCACAACCTTTTAACCTTCAGGATGATATATGCCTTCCATGAAAATTTCATACTCTCCCTCTCCCATGACGAAGTGGTGCACGGGAAGGGGTCGCTTTTGGGTAAAATGCCCGGGGACGACTGGCAGAAATTTGCAAACTTGAGGCTGCTCTTAGCCTACATGTTTACCCAGCCGGGCAAAAAAATGCTTTTTATGGGGGGAGAATTCGGCCAGTGGTCCGAATGGGATCACGAAAAAAGCCTTGACTGGCACCTTCTGGACTACCCGCCTCATTCCAGCTTAAAGAAGCTTACCGGTGACCTCAACCGGCTGTATGCACAGGAGAAAGCCCTTCACCAGCTGGATTTTGACAGCCGGGGCTTTGAGTGGGTAGACTGCAATGATTACAAGGCCAGCATCCTGACTTACCTCAGGAAGTCCAAAGAGGGCCAGGTACTTCTTATAGGGGCGAATTTTACCCCCGTCCCCCGCACTGGTTACCAAGTGGGGGTTCCCTCTGAAGGCTACTGGGAAGAGATTTTTAATACCGACTCTGACATATACGGGGGCTCGGGCATGGGCAATATGGGGGGTCTTTACTCCCTGAATATGCCCCGGCACGGAAGGCCCTGCTCTCTAAATTTAACCCTGCCTCCCCTGGCACTGGTGGTACTGAAATACAAGCCATGACCTGTGATTGCTATAAAGTCTAATATTTGTCTATTCTTCTGTATATATATATCAATATTCAATTTTAATCTTTTATGGTTCTCTTTGACTTCAGGGTTAAATTTAAAAATTTTTGGTCTTCTACCACCTTTTTTTGTCGAAGTTCCGTGACCACTAACAATAATTAAATTTTCCCTTAACAGCTTCTGTGCTAAACAATTTACACTCTGGCGTGATAAATTAAAGTTTTTAGCAATTCTGGTTACAGTAGTATTGGGATTTTCCTTAATATAATTTAAAACTAAATTTTTTTTCAAAATGTTACAAATTTTTAAATTTTTGAAATACATTTACATAGAATGTCTTAAATGATAAATATAGAAAATTCCTGATTAATTTTCTATTTACCTGTTTTTCTTTATCGCTTCGGCCATGGCAATAACATTTTTTATGGGAACATTTGCCTGAATATTATGAACAGTATTAAAAACAAAACCTCCATCCTTATTAAATATATCAATCAACCTTTCAACTTCATTCCTTACATCATCAGCAGTCCCATACGCAAGAGTCTTCTGGGTATTTATACCCCCACCCCAAAAAGTAATATACTTTCCATAAATTCTTTTTAATTTTTTAGGCTCCATTTCCTTAGCAGAAATTTGAACAGGATTTAATATATCAAATTCAGAATCTATTAAGTCAGGTATTAAACTATATATAGAACCACAAGTGTGTATAAAGGTCTTCCATCCTGTATTTTCATGAATCCATTTATTTAATTTCTTATGAAACGGTTTGAATAAATCTCTATAAACATCTAGAGATATAAATAAACCCTGTTGCATACCAAAATCGGTTCCAGATATAAAAACTACATCTATTTTTTCTCTGATTATTTCATTAATTCTTCTATAATTCTCTAAGGCTATCTCTAGCTGTCCTGAAAAAACTTTTTTTACATACTCTTGCCTGGTATAGAGCGATACATACCACTCTTCTACATCCCTTATACCTTTAGGATCCTTTAACATTGGTCCAGGTACAAAAGCAATATCCCCAAAACCTGAACTTGCAACTGTTCCAACTATTGCATAATCAGTACAGTTATACAGCTTATCAGCTTCTTGTTTTAAATATTTTAAGTCTTTTTCATCTAATAGACTAAACTCTTCTAAATTGTCTTTGGGATTTAAATTAGTGTCATCTATTTCTTTTTGGCGAATTATAGAGTCAAAGAAAAATCCTTTTGCTGGCATTTTAGCAGAGGGAGGATATTTTTTATCTCCTTCTGCATACTGAAACAAACTCCCATCTTTATTTTTTTCAGTATTAAAAAGACCAGGGACCAAAACAGGGGTTTCGTCATTTAGCTTCCATTCTTTCCAATCTTCTTTTTTTAACCCAAAAAATGTGTTGTTGCCCCATAATGGGACCGTGTCCACAAATAACTCCTCTTTCAGGTCATCTTTTATCTCCCCAAGCATTTGGAAAGGTTCAATTACTTTAACAGGTGTACCAGGTTCATCTAATCCAAAATACTGTCGTAATTTATATACAATACTTACATGCATCCCTGTAGTTGCTGTAGACCCAAAATCCACTGGAACTTCGTTCGGCTGGTTATGGTTTAATGCAGTATTAATTATATCCCTTGATTTCATCTTTCACCTATATTTTATAATATTAAAATTTTGAATAGATATACTAAAATTGAATTTAATAATTCTCAATTTTTATTCCATTTTCATTTTGCTTACTTTAATTCTAGATCATCTTTGAATTTATAAAACTATTTAACCTATAATCGGTTAAATTTCCCCCTACTCTGTTGTATATTTGAAAAATATTATTAATTTTTAGATTTAATTTTATACTTTTTTAACTGATTCATCCCATAATGTTTCTTCTTCTATTATACTTTTAATATTTTCTAGATTTTTTTAATTATGAAAATCCATACTCGAAAAAAATCACTCCATTCGCTTCCTTCTTAACACATCTATCAAAACCGCTACTAATAATATTGTCCCCATAACTGCCTGTTGCCAATAAACTGATACACCTAGCAGATTAAAAGCATTGCCAACCAATGCCATTAACATTACCCCTAAAAATGAACCAAGCATTGTACCTTCACCACCTGCTAATGAGCATCCACCTATTACACAAGCAGTAATAATTCTAAGCTCCATTCCTGTTCCAGCAGTAGATAAGGCCCCACCCATTCTGGAGGCCATCAAAATTCCTGAAAGTGCTGCTAATGTGCCGGAAATAATATATGTTAAAAGTCTTAAATAATCTACTCTTATCCCTGATAATCTTGCAGATTCTTCATTTCCTCCAATAAAATAATATTGCTTAAAAAAAATTGATTTTCTGAAGAATATCTCTGCTAATATTATAAAAATAATCATAACAATTATTGGAGTCTGGAATCCATAAAATTTTTTTTGGGCAATTATATTAAAGTTATCAGGCAAGGTAGGAATTCCTAGTCCTTTAGTAATTATATAAATTGTACCTCTCACTATTGAAAGCATAGCCAAGGTTGTTATTAATGGATTTACTTTTATTTTTGCAATAATGAAGCCATTGGCCAGTCCAATAAGAGCACCTGATAATAATCCGACTACTACAGCAATAACAGGATTTTGTCCATAAACGAGCATCTTGCCTGCCATAACGCCCCCAAAGCCAGCTATGGACCCAACTGAAAGATCAAAACCTCCCGATATAAGCAATAGGGTCATACCTATAGCAACTATTGAATCAAATGATGCACCTAACAATATAGCAATTATATTTTGGGGGTTTAAGAAATTAGGTGAAATAAAAGATAATATAATCCCAATTACCAAGATAACAGCAAGTAATGGTAACTCTCTAAAACCGGAAATTTTATTATATGACATAGATTTATTTAGTTTATTACCCATATCTCTCCTCGGTATTAAAGGTTTTATTTATAGCTAGTGTAATTTCATGGCTATCAAAATTTCTACTCTGAATTTCTTTAGTTATTCTTCCATTAACAAAAACAATTATTCTGTCACTCATATTTATTACCTCATCTAACTCAGAAGATATTAATAAAACACCTGCCCCTTTTCTGGTCACTTTTCTCAAAATTTCATGAATATCTTTTTTAGAGCCTACATCAATTCCCTTTGTTGGGTCTATTGCAATAATAATCTTTGGGTCATGAGCCAAGCATTTTGCCACCATTACTTTTTGCTGATTTCCACCACTTAAAAACGTGACCTTTTGCCTGACACTTGAAATTTTTATTTTCAAGAGATCAATAAATCTTTTAGTTTCTTTTACTATTTTTGTGTTACTTAAAAAATTAAATTTTGAAACCTTTTTAAGTACACTGGCTATTATATTATTACTTACATTATCCCTTAAGAATAACCCTGAACCTTTTCTATCTTCGGAGATAAAAGAAATATGATTCTTTTTTGCCTCAACTGGGTTATTTAATTGAACCTCTTTGCCTTTAATTAATATCTTACCTTTAACATTATTTGATAATCCATAAATCACTTTACAAGCATCAATTTTTCCAGAACCAGCTAATCCCACCAATCCTAGTATTTCACCCCTATACAATTTAAAAGATATGTTCCTAAGAATTTTACTATCAGTAATATTTATAACTTCAAGTAAAACCTGTTCGGATTTTATTCCTTTAGTTTCACTAGCAAAAAAATCTTTAATATCTTTATTGATCATTTTTTTTATTAGCTTTTCTTTGTTCATTTCAGATGTTTTGAAAACTCCTATTTTTCTACCATCTCTAAGAACAAGTATATCATCAGTAATTTTAAATACCTCATCTAAATAGTGGGATATGTAAATTATAGAATAATTATTCTTCTTCAGCTCTTTTATCAATTTAAATAAACTTTCTATTTCTTTGTCTTCCAATGCTGAAGTAGGTTCATCTAATATTAATAGTTTTGGATTGAAAGAAATAGCCTTTAATATTTCAACTATCTGTTTATCACCTATTGGCAAACTACCAACTATATCTTCAGGTTTTATGTTAACCTTGAATTTATTAATTAATTTGGCAGTTTCCCGATGAAGTCTTTTTTTATCAACAAAACCTATTTTATTTGAAGGTATCCTTCCAATCAATATATTATCAGCAACACTTAAATTGTCCGTTAAACTTAATTCCTGAAAAACAATCCCTATCCCCGAACTTTTTGCAGAATTAATATTTTCAATATTTACTTTCAAACCATCAATCTTTATATAACCGCTATCTTGTTTATAAACTCCCGTAAGTACTTTAACCAAGGTGCTTTTTCCTGCACCATTTTCACCAACTAAGCCTAAAACTTCACCATAATCTAGGGTAAAGTCTATGTTATCTAGTACCTTGTTGGAAAAAAACGATTTGGATATATTTCTAACTTCCAGTAAATTATTTTCCATCAGAAACTCACTCTAAAATCCTTATCTTATAATTAATATCGTAGAGAGTGTGCGGGCAGACACAAAGGCCAACCCGCACACTCTAACTCTAATTAATGGTAAAAGTATGCTGCATTATCTTTATTAATTACTATGGTTCCGGTATCAATTACTTCAGGCATTGCAATTATATTAGCAGTCTCATCATCTTGGCTAATAGGTATTCTCCCATGGTTATAATAATACATCAGTTTTACACCTAAATAACTCATTAATGCAGTCCTTTGAGCGACAGAAGCGTGTATTATTCCATCTTCTATTGCCTTTAATGTAGTATCATCTCTATCCATGGAAACAATAACTATATCTCCAACCTTTTCCATTTCTTTCACAGCTGTTGCAGCTCCATTACCACCAGTTGCTTCTACTGCAGCAACACCTGCTAGATCAGGATTTGCTTGAATTACAGCTTTTACCCCATCGGCAGCTTTTTGCTCATCAGAACCATGGTCTACTACTTGTATCAACTCCATATTTGGATAATTTTCAGTAAGCTCATCCCTAAATCCTTGAAGTCTTTCATCAAGATTTGTCTGACCGACTACAGAGGTTACGGCAACTTTTCCCTGACCATTAAGAGCTTCTGCGAGTATTTGTGCACTCTGACGTCCAGCATTATAGTTTCCTGTTCCTATAAATGTGTATCTGTCGGAGGTAGCAGTATCAGCATCCAATGTGACTACCGGTATCCCTGCTTCTATAGCTTTGTTTACTGCAGGTGCAAGTTCCTCTACAAATCCTATTATCTCAATACCCGCAGGGTTTTCAGCAATAACCTGTTCTATTGTGTTAATCATAGCTCCCATATCATACCCTGTTGGGCCAAGAAATTTGGTTTTTACTCCCAACTCTTCCCCAGCTGCTTCTAATCCGGCTCTGTGATCTATAAAATAAGGTATTTCTACCACTGCCCCAATCCACACATACGTTTCATCTTCCTCTGGAGGAGTCAATTCCCAATCGCTATAATCAAAGGGGTCGTCTTTGTGATAGAAAAATGCTGCATTATCTTTATTAATTACTATTGTTCCGGTATCAATTACTTCAGGCATTGCAATTATATTAGCAGCCTCATCATCTTTGGTTATAGAGACTGAGCCCTTATTAAAGGATTCCATTAACATTACACCTAAATAACTCATTAATGCAGTCCTTTGAGCGACAGAAGCGTGTATTATTCCATCTTCTATTGCCTTTAATGTAGTATCATCTCTATCCATGGAAACAATAACTATATCTCCAACCTTTTCCATTTCTTTCACAGCTGTTGCAGCTCCATTACCACCAGTTGCTTCTACTGCAGCAACACCTGCTAGATCAGGATTTGCTTGAATTACAGCTTTTACCCCATCGGCAGCTTTTTGCTCATCAGAACCATGGTCTACTACTTGTATCAACTCCATATTTGGATAATTTTCAGTAAGCTCATCCCTAAATCCTTGAAGTCTTTCATCAAGATTTGTCTGACCGACTACAGAGGTTACGGCAACTTTTCCCTGACCATTAAGAGCTTCTGCGAGTATTTGTGCACTCTGACGTCCAGCATTATAGTTTCCTGTTCCTATAAATGTGTATCTGTCGGAGGTAGCAGTATCAGCATCCAATGTGACTACCGGTATCCCTGCTTCTATAGCTTTGTTTACTGCAGGTGCAAGTTCCTCTACAAATCCTATTATCTCAATACCCGCAGGGTTTTCAGCAATAACCTGTTCTATTGTGTTAATCATAGCTCCCATATCATACCCTGTTGGGCCAAGAAATTTGGTATCTGCCCCAAAGGTTAGACCGGCTAATTCAAGACCTATCCTATGATCGATAAAATAAGGTATTTCTACGACTGCCCCAATCCACGTATATACTTTTTCCTCTAAAGTTTCTTCTGCTACAAATTCCTCACTTTCTGGTGAAATTTCATCCTCCACGTCTTCCGAAACTGATACATCAGGAGCACTAACAGTTTCGGTTCTACATCCTATCGTAACAACAGACAAACACAAAATTAATACTACAAAAAGTATTTTATTAATTACACCTTTTCTCATTTTTACCCCCTTATTAAATGGTTTGCTTTTAAAATAGTTTTGATAATTAATTCCCTCCTTTCCATAAAATATTTATTCGAGTTTATTTATAATTCTTCTATCACTGTATTTCTTCATTGAATATAGCATGGCCTCTATATTTTCAAATGGTGTATCTGGCATAATAGAGTTGCTTGGCCCAGCAATGTAGCCACCTCCATCATGATCAAGCATAATGTATATATCCCTAATACCTGTCTCTATTCCCTCCGGAGTAGAATCTATCAAAAACCTTTGTATATCTATACCTCCAAAAAAAGTAAGATATTTGCCATACTCTCTAACAAGCCTTACAGGATCTAGGGCTGATGGCTGGAAATGTAAAACCTCCAAACCGCAATCAATAAGGTCTGGAATTATTTCCCACAAATAACCACAGCTATGCATGATAACATTCATATTATAGCTTCTAATTCTTGCAAAAAGCTTTTTATACCACGGCTTCCATATATCTCTAAATATATCCGGTCTGAATATAAGTTGGTCTGAAAAGCCAAGATCATCACTAAAAAAAATACCATCCATTCCTGTTTCTGCAAAACCGTCAACTATCCCACAAAGAAAGTCACATATCATCCATCCGAGTGCTTCAACTTTTTTCCTTTCAAGATATATATCTGTTAGTAAATTTTCTTCTCCTCGGATTGCAATCATTTTTTCGAAAAATGTAGCCCACCAATGTCCAGCAAGATATCTATCAGGGTATTTTTTTCTCATCTTAATTGCATTTTCAAATCTACCCTTTGCATAAGGATCGGGAGGGTTGTGTATTAATCCTTCAGCCTTTTTCCAATCATTCTTTATATCAGATGTTCTATATCCACTAAATACACCAGGTTTATTTATATAATATATATAAAATTCATCTCTGCCAGGAGCAGATTCTACAAATCCTTTAGGTGTGTCATAATTTACAAGCACAATATCATCTAGATAATCTTTTAATAGTTCCCCCAATCTAGACCCATACTTATTCCACGTTTCATCAGCAATCCACCTGTACCACCCTGGGATATAACGCGGATTATTTTTTTTAATTGCCTTTATAACTTCTTTCTTATCCAAAGGTTTAGATTTCAACAAACCCTCCCATCTCTAGATTTAGAATCAATTTAAAATAGTTACTATCCTCTAAAAAAGTTTAAAATTCTATGTGCTGAATTTATAACATCTCTTTTTGTTTCAGTGTATTGCCCTTTTCTCAACCCTAGTTTTGGAGATATTGTAAACTGCAGCACTAATCCCCGAGGGTTAAGCTTCTCTTTAATTTCCTTTAAATAATCATCAAGTTCTTCTTCAACAGGAATAATATCTCCAGCTGCAAGACATATCTTTTTTTCTTTTAATCTATTCTGTAGTGTAACAGCAGCTTCTATATCTCCTAAAAAATAATTATGCACTGCTTTTATTTTCTTTACACCCAATATGTTGTCCAATTGGTGGTTAGCATTTCCACACCAATGAATCATGCCTCTTCCAAAACTTCCAAACAATTTAGAATAATATGGGGCAACAAATCTTTCATACAAATCCGGGGACAATATAATTGCATCGTCATCAGACCACCAAATTCCAACTCCATCTGGTGGTTTTAGATTAATCAATCCATTGGAAGTATTATTTCTTTCACCAATATATTTCTTTTGAATTTTGACCCATTCTATTAATGCTTCATTAACAGTCTTAAATAAGAAATCTACTTCTTCAGGATAATCATGCATCCAATAGAAAAGTAGTTTATAACCAACTATAAGTGCTATGCAATCTAGTGTACTCTGCATATCTGTAACGCTAACCGGGTAATTACCATTTTTTTTAAAGTATTTTATTGTTTCTAAGACTTTTTTAGTTAAAGGGTTATTTATAAAATCAGGTTTTTCAATTTCCCTAATATTTTCTATATTTTTTATTCCAAAATCTGTGCAAGATGGGTCCATCTTTTTGGGAAAGACAACCTTTGACCCAAAGACACCTGGAATAAGAGAAACACCATACCATGGCATAAGATAAGGAATATAATCATCATCTACTTTTTTCAAATGTTCTTCTATCCCCTTTTCCTGAAATTCGAGCATACTTCTAGGATTATCATAATAATCTTCTGGAATTTCTTTACTGGAATGACCTGTAAGCCAGTAAGAATTAGTTTGGAGTATTAATGGTACATCTTGGAAATTATCAATTTCATAATTAAATGCTTTTTTTATTCTTTCCATAGAATCTTTGTATTTCCTGGAATTAAAATAATCTAAAACCATTTTAATAGCTCCTTTAAATATCAGAATTACAAATTAATACTGTTGGTATACTATTATTTCTTTTTACAGCTGCTACGAATCACCAGTTCTGTTGGTATTTCATATATTTTTTTATCCACCTGTTCTAAATTAACCAATTTTATAAGAGTGTTAACTGCAATATCTCCAATCTTTTCAACAGGTTGTCTTATGGAAGTTAAGGGTATAGGCAGTTCAGATACCAAAGGGATATCGTCAAATCCAACAATTGATATATCGTCTGGTATTTTTAAACCCATTTTCCATATAGCACTTTCAACACCCAATGCCATTTCATCATTGCAAGCGAAAATCGCAGTAGGTGAATTCTTTTTATTAATCAGTTGCTTTGCTGCTGAAAATCCTGAAAGGAAAGAATTATTACCTTCAACAACAAGATCTTTAAAGATTGAAATATTATTTTCTTTGAGTGCTTCCTTATACCCTTCAAGTCGTTCAATAGAAAAAGTTCTCTTTAAATCACATGTAATGATTGCAATTCTTTTATGCCCTAAACCCACTAAATATTCAGTAGCCTGATATCCTCCTTTTTTATCAGTAGCCTTTATTATGAAAAATTCTTTTTTGTAAGGAGCATTTGGAGTAATTAGTACTGTTGGTATATTATTATTACTTATATACTCAAGAAAAAAATCATCATCCCCTCCTGGTGGAGCGATAATAAGACCACTTACATGACCTTTTAAATACAAACCAATAATGTTTTGATAATCTTTAAGTAAGACATTATTATTGGAATCATATTTATAAGGATAAACGATACATGTATAACCATAAAACTTACATCTATTTAAAATAACACTTACTAATTGTGTAGCATAAGGAGAGCCAATCCTGGGTACTATCAAACCCATTGTTTTAACTTTTTTCGATACTAGTCTTTGCGCTGAAACATTGGGGAAATAATTATTTTCCTCTATTACATGCATAACCTTTTCAAGTGTCTTCTTTGCAACATTTGGTTCGTTATTTATAACTCTTGATACTGTCTTTGGAGAAACACCTGCTATTTTAGCAATCTCATAAATGGTTAACTTCTGCATGAACTTTAGCTTTACACATTATTTCAAATAAAATCTTGCCAAATTTTGACACCGATGACATAGTTATAATTATAAATTCATATAGACACCGATGTCAAATTTAATTTATGACAATTTAATTATAACCAATAACATTTAATCATTTCGGTATCCCTTGATATCTTAGCTTATATTATATATTATTGCGTTAAGATGTCAGCCATAAAAGAAATCAGGAAATTAGAAGAGAGGCGGGCCAGGGCTTTAGATAAGATTTTCTCTATAAAACTTATGGTGCCCGGCTCATACAATGAGGTGTACTGCCGGTGCGGTAAGAAAAACTGTTGGTGCTCTAGCGGCAAGGGCCATCCCTTCAGGCGTATAACCTTCTCCGAGGATGGGAAGCCCAAAACTAAGTCCATCCCCAAGGAAAATGTAGAATGGATAAAGAAAGTTACCCAGAATTACCGTCAATTCAGGGAAGGACAAAAGAAAATCAGGGAATATGAAGTACGGCTGGGCAAGCTTTTAGATAGGTATTTAAAAGAAATTATAGTAAAAACCAGGAAGAAAAAAGAGTATAATTAATTCAAGATTTTTGTGTTTTTAACCTGCGGAAACAAAGCTATAACTGAACTATCTATTATTAGTTTTACAGGATAATTTTTATACAAGCCATGACCTGGATAGGACATAAATTTACAGACAGCAGATGCAGTTTTAAGCTGTGGGCACCGCTGGCAAAAAAAGTATGCCTTCAGGCCGAAACCTCCACAGGCACCAGGCTCTACCCCCTTTCCAGGGACATCTGCGGCTACTGGCAGGGA
>JBNJCW010000013.1:0-33925 GCA_051744345.1 Actinomycetota bacterium | reverse complement strand
TGCCAATGAGTGTTTATAAACAGATAATTTCCAGAAGATCTATAAGAAAATTTAAGCAGGAAGAAATAGAACCATCTCTGCTCAAGAAATTTGTAAATGCAGCAAGGCTTGCCCCTTCTGCTTCCAACCGGCAGCCACTTGAGTACCTGGTAGTAACCAGGAAAGATTTAAGAGAGCAAATATTTGCCAATGTGGGGTGGGCAGGGTATATAGAACCCCAGGGCAATCCCCGGCCCGGGGAAGAACCCACTGCATATATTGAAGTGCTTTTAAATAAAAAGATAAGCTCCAAAGCTGATAAAGACATAGGGGCAAGTTGCCAGAATATAACCCTTGCTGCTTTGGAGGAGGGCATAGGGTGCTGCTGGATAGGAAGCTTTAACAAGAAAGAGATCAATAAAATATTTAAATTTCCTGAAAATTATTCATTAGAACTGATACTGGCCCTGGGTTATCTGGCAGAAAATCCAAAATACCTGGATGTCGATAAGGATTCTTCTATAAAGTACTATAAAGATTCCTCCGGTACATTGCATGTACCTAAGCGGAAACTCGAACAAATTATTCATTTTAATAGTTTCAAATAGTTAAAGAGAAGTGCTATACCCAAGACATTTTGTTAGGGATATTTTTGGTTGAAAGGAAATTGAGGCATGGCAAATGCAAAAACTATACTAAACGAATTTGAATCAAGATTTGGCCCATTATATACCCCCTACCGGTCATCAATAGCTACCGGCAATAAAAACTGGTTTTTTTTAACAAAAGGCGATAATAAAAAATATCTATTCATTATCTGCAAACCATCAGAGCTATTAGAGGAATTTGAGGGCACAAAGGTTGGAACCATAAGAATAGACAGCATAGATTTTAATGTAATAAAAGCAGACATTGGTTTTAAAAACCTTAAGCCCCTGCAAAATATCTTCCCTCACCTAAAGCCGGGCTTTTGCGGACTGAAGCCCTCCTTTGGAACCGGAGACCGGCTGGGGATTATAACCGCAGCCCATATAAGCTCTTTTGGTAGCAGGAAAATTTTTCCCTATCTGGGTCAGCAGTCGGTAAGGGAACTGGACAAAACAGGGCGCTCCTGGCAGGATGTAATCAGTGACACTCTCTGGGGGGTGTTTGAGGCAGGTTACAAAGACCGGTTTGGTGCAGATGCGGACCACGTTAAGAGAATAGAGGATCTGGACGCTGCCATTAAAAATGGTTATTCCATGTTCACTATCGATCCTTCAGATTTTATATCAAACCCGGACAGAAAAGATGAAATAATAAAAAAATATGACTCTATTTCTGAAAAAAAGGAGATTGAAAAACACTATCTGGGCAAGAAAACCACTATTGGGAAAAAAGCGCTGGAATTTGATGCCGATTCATTAAAACTGTTGGCAGCTTCCTATTTTGATGCCATCAGGCATGTGGTTAAATGTTATAAATTTATAAAACAGAATAAAAAAGGTGATTTTGATTTTGAAGTTTCCATGGATGAAATAGATAATGCTGTAACACCCTTGGCCCATTTATTCATAGCCGGCGAGCTTCAGAGAAATGAAGTAATTTTCCATAATCTGGCTCTGCGTTATCCGGGAACTTGGGAAAAAGCCGTAGATTACATAGGGGACATAGGCCAGTTTGGCCAGGAGCTTAAGGTGCATGCGGAAATAGCAAAAAAAATTGGACCATACAAGCTGTCCCTTCATTCGGGAAGCGAAAAGTTTTCCGTTTATGAGGTCTTTTCCGGAAAAACCGGTGGCTTGTTCCATATAAAAACCTCGGGCACCAGCTGGCTGGAGTCATTAAGGGCCATAGCGGTAAAAGAACCGGATCTTTTTAAAGATATTTATAATTTTGCTGTCAAAAGTTATGAGAAAGAAAAGAAATCCTACCATATATCCACTAACCTTTCATCCATTCCTCATATTGATAAATTTAGTGAGGATAAGTTGGAAGAACTACTTGATATAAAAGCTTGCCGCCAGATGCTGCATGTAACATTTGGGGCGATACTGACTGCGAACAAAAAGGGCAACCATATTTTTAAGAAAAGTATTTACAGGGCATTATTTAAAAACGAGCCGCTTCATTACCAATACGTAACCGAAAATATAAACAAGCACCTTGCCCTGCTGGATATTTAAACAAAAATATTAAGTTAAGGGGATTATAAAAATGGCAGACCTAGAGATTTTTGATTTAAAAGGCAAAACAGCGGTGGTTATCGGGGGAACGGGAGTGCTGGGTTCTGCAATTGCTGCGGGACTGGCGGGTGCGGGAGCCAAAGTGGCTCTATGCGGGAGAACCAGCTATAAGGAAAAAGCAGAATCACTGGCAAAAGGGGGCAGGGAAGTAAAAGGTTATTATGTCGATGTGATGGATAAGGATAAAACCATTGCCTGTAAAGACCGCATAATAGCTGATTTTAAAAGAATTGATATTCTGGTAAATGCAGCAGGAGGCAACATAAAAGAAGCCACTACTAGTGACCGGTTATCTTTTTTTGATTTAGAAATAGAAAAGTTAAACCAGGTGGTAAATTTAAATCTTTTTGGGGGCGCTATACTCCCGGCGCAGGTATTCGGAAAAGAAATGGCAAAAAACAGCAGGGGCGGCTCGATTATCAATATTTCTTCGATGAATGCTTTCCGGCCTCTTACCAAAATACCTGGCTATTCCGCGGCAAAGGCAGCGGTATCAAACTTTACTCAGTGGCTGGCGGTGCATCTGGCCAAGGAATACAACAAAAACTTAAGGGTCAATGCCATAGCTCCCGGCTTCTTTCTAACCAGCCAGAACCATTACCTGCTGTTTGATAAGGATGAAAACCTTACGGAAAGAGGCAGATCAATAATTGCGCATACTCCCATGGCAGAGTTTGGAAAACCCCAAAACCTTGTTGGGGTGTGCATATGGCTTGCTTCTGAAGCCTCCAGATTTGTTACAGGCATAGTAATACCCATTGATGGCGGTTTCAGTGCTTATGCCGGCGTATGAATTTTTTAAATTATTAAATAAAGCAAAAGGTTATTTTAATTGAAAGGAATATAGATGGAAAAACAAGATATTGGCTTGATCGGCCTGGCGGTAATGGGGCAGAACCTGGTCCTTAATATGGAGTCAAAAGGTTATTCGGTTGCGGTGTACAACAGAACCGAAAGCCGCACAAAGAATTTTATGGAAGAAAGGGCCAAGGGGAAAAATATAGGAGCCGCATATTCTTTAAAATATTTAGTGGGCCTGGTAAAAAAGCCCAGAAAAATCATGCTTATGGTAAAGGCGGGTAGCCCCGTAGATGATACCATTGAAGATCTTATCCCCCTGCTGGAGCCGGGAGACCTAGTAATAGACGGGGGCAATTCATTCTATAAGGATACTATCAGAAGAGAGGAGTATCTATCGAGGAAAAATATCCTGTACATAGGCACCGGGGTTTCCGGGGGAGAGGAAGGTGCCCTGCTGGGTCCCGCCATCATGCCCGGGGGCAAAAAGCAGGCATATGATATGGTAGAGAAGATATTCTCAGATATTGCTGCCCAAGCTGAAGACGGTGCTCCCTGCATATCTTATATAGGCCCCAACGGGGCAGGCCATTTTGTAAAAATGGTACATAACGGGATTGAATACGGTGATATGCAGCTGATAGGGGAGTGTGTATGGGCGCTGAAGAATGTCCTGGGATACAGTGCAGAACAAATTGCAGATATAATGGCAGAATGGAACAGGCCTACTGACCTATTATCTTCATACCTGATAGAGATAACCGGCCAGGGCATGAGGGAAACCGATAAAAAATGGGGAGATTACCTGGTAAACAAGACTGCAGACATTACTCGGATGAAGGGAACTGGCACCTGGACTGTTGCCAGCGCATTAGAGCTTCTGGTCCCCATACCCACCATAGCAGCAGCTGTATTTTCCAGGGAAATGAGCCAGGATAAAGATCTGAGGCTTGCTCTCTCTAAGATCCTGAAGCCGGTTCAAGCTTCCAGCAAATTAGACCCCCGGGAATTTATAAGCGTTGCCCATGATGCCCTCTATATTGCAAAGATATCATCTTATGCACAGGGCTTTGCCCTTATGGAAGCAGCTTCCTCCAAATACGGCTGGAATCTTGACTTGGGGCGTATAGCCCAGGGATGGAGAGCAGGGTGCATAATACGGGCCCAGTTTCTGTCCGAGATTACCCAGGAGTACAAATCCAATCCAAAACTAACCAACCTGATGGCAGCACCTTCTTTTTCCACCTTTATAAACCAGAAGCTTTCAAGCCTTTCCAGGTTTACCGAAGCTGCCCGGAAGGCTGGGGTGCCCGCTCTTGCCATGAGTTGTGCCTACGATTACATACTGCAGATATCCTCTCCGGTTATGGCATCAGCCCAGGTGACTGCCCAGCAGAGAGACTACTTCGGCGCCCATGGCTACTTCAAACTTAAAAAGGGAAGCCCGGAAATAGAGCTAAAACCTGATGGGAGCTATCAGGAATATCATACCGAATGGATGGAAGAAGGGCGTCCGGAAAAAAAGTTATAGAAAAACATTGTTCACAGGGAGGGCGATATGAAAATCGAGCTAAAGAAGGACTATAAATATAGCCTGGTGGTGCCTACCAGCATGGGGGTGCGAATAACCCCGGCTGCCCGGCAGCCGGTCAATTGCAGTTCGGTTTTTACCATGCAGACTACCAGTGCCGAGACCAATGTGGCCAGCGTGTCTTCTCACCTGGGTTTGCCGGTAAAGGTGCTTACTGTATTCGTAAAAGACAGCCCCATTGCAAAAATGATAAAAAACAATCTCCTGTCAAGAAACATGTCCCATGAAGGAAAGGACGTACCCCAGGGAGGGCCTTGGGGTTACCGGCACCAGTTCAACATTGCTGACAGCGGTTATGGACCCCGCGGACCCCGGGTACAAAATGACCGTGCCGGGGAAGTAGGCAGGATACTGGATGCAGGGGACTTCGATCTGGATAGAATTTTTAATGATGAAGGAGCCCAAATACTGCATCTTTCAGGCCTTATTGTTGCCCTGTCTCCTCAAACCGGCAGGTTTTGTATGGAGCTGGTAAAAGCGGCAAAAAAAAGCGGGACAAGGATTAGCTTTGACTTAAACTACCGCGCTTCATTCTGGAAAAACCGCGAAGAAGAACTGGGGAAAATTTTTTCGGAGATAGTAGGACTTGCCGATATACTGGTAGGCAATGAGGAAGATTTTCAGCTCTGTTTGTCCATAAAAGGCCCGGAAGCGGGCGGCAAGGATTTATCCTCGAAGATTTCCAGTTTTAAGGAAATGATAATGAATGTAAAGGAAAAATATCCCAATGCATCAGTTTTTACCACCACCTTAAGGGAGGTGGTAAGCGCAAACCGTCACCTGTGGGGGGCAGTAATGCTGGAAGGTGGAAACTGGCATGTAATAGAACCCCGAAAAATTGAAGTTATTGACCGAATAGGAGGAGGGGATGGATTTGTGGGGGGATTGCTTTACGGTATCCTGAGGGGATGGGAACCGGAAAAGTGGATACAATTTGGCTGGGCATCCGGCGCTTTTGTAGCCACCCTTTTTACCGATTATGCAACCCCGGCGGATGAAGACCAGATATGGGACATCTGGAGAGGAAATGCCAGGGTGAGACGGTAAAGGCATAGATTTCTATGAGATGGATAGAAGATATAAAAGGAATAGATGAAAATAAGCTTCAAAGCTTTGCCGCCTCGGTTCTGGAAGATATAAATCCCGGGGATAAGGTGCTGGTAATTATCCCCGATTATACCAGGGTTGATTTTACGGACAAAATCGCGCCGCTAATAGCAAATATATTTAAAAAAAAGGGGACCAGGAAAATAGATTTTCTAAATGCGGGCGGAACGCACAGAGGGATGGAGGAGGCTGAATTTTTCTCAAAGCTGGGCCTGAAGGAGAAAGGCAGGGGCATATCTTTTTTTAATCACCTGTTTAATAGGCCAGGAAATCTGGCGGGCATAGGGAACATCCCTTCTGAACTGGTTAAGGAAAAAACCAATAACCAGCTAAATAAGCCGATACCGGTAACCGTAAATAAATTAATATTTTCTGATTACAGCACTATTATTGCCCTCTCCGGTACCGTTCCGCATGAGGCAAGCGGTTATTCGGGAGGGCTTAAGATTTTCTTTCCGGGCATCTCCGGCCCTGAGGTTATTGATCTGTTCCACTGGGCAGCCGTTCTGGTAGGAATACCGGATATTATGGGCACCGTGGACAATAATGCCAGGGATATAATAAATAAGGGCTCAAAACTGATATTACATAATCTGAAATGCAGTGTATTTTCCTTTAATATGGTTTGCACCGAAATAAATCGAAAGGTAATCCCCAATGGGTTATATGCTGACCAAGGATACCAGGGCTTCATAAAAGCATACCGGGCTGCTGCTGCCCTAAGCTCTAAGCTCTACATTAAATATATTGACCAGCCGATAGAACAGGCGGTACAGGTAATCCCTGAACATTTTGACGAAATCTGGACAGCGGCAAAGGGTTCATACAAGCTCCAGAAGCCGGGTGTAATGGCTAAAGGAGGAGAAGTAATACTCTATGCTCCCCATATAAAATATTTCCATTCCAATAAAAGAATAGAAGAAGAAATTAAAGAAGTCGGATACCATTGCAGAGACAGGATCTGCAGCATACTGGGAGCGGGAAAAAAGATCAGCAGAAACAGTGCCTCCCACCTAATTAATGCAGCTGGACCTGGCACCTTTGACCCAAAAACCGAAAAAGAAGAGCTGAAATTTAAGCTTACCCTTGCCTCCGGGATACCTGAGGAGATTTGTAAATCGGTGGGACTAAATTACCGGGATCCCGGGACCATAAAAAGGTCGGACTTCCTGGGCCCGGGAAAACTCTGGATAGAGGAAGGGGGAAAGTATCTTTATATGCTGGATAAAAGCAAGAAGGCTTAAACCTGAAGTTGATCCCAAATTACCGTCACTTGGCAGCTCATGGAAAAATGTGTTAGAATTTGTTAATCCGTTAAGGAAAAGAACTTTCCTTAACAAGTTGTTAATAGAGAGACCAGATTGAATTATTTGCTTTATGGTAAAAAAAGTTTTAACTATAATTGAGATGATTATAAACTTCTAAGTATTTTTTAAAATCAAAAGGATAGGAAGGGGTTATTTATCATGAACCAGGAATTTGCTTTTTTTAAAGATACCGTAGCAGAGATTCTGGGAAAGATAGCAAATGAAGAACCAAATTTCAAAAAAGCTGCCGATATAATGGCCAAAAGCATAGTACAGGATAAGATAATACATGTAATTGGCACCGGAGGCCATTCCAATATGGGAGCTGAAGAAATGTTTTGGAGGGCAGGGGGCCTTATACCCATTAATGCAATCTTAGACCCGGGCATAAATTTAGTCCATGGGGCAAGGAGGACAACCATAATTGAGAGGACCCCCGGTTATGGTATAAGGGTAATGGATGCCTATAATGTAGGTAAAACCCCTGATGAAACAATAGTCATTATAAATGCCTGCGGTATTAATACCATGACTATAGATGTTGCGCTGGAAGCAAAAAAAAGGAAGATGAATACCATAGGCATTACTTCTACCTCTTTTGCCACTCAGGTTCCAGCAGGCCATCCATCCAGACATCCCAGCAATAATAATTTACATGATTTAGTTGATGTTTTTATCGATAATCATCAGCCTATAGGGGATGCAGTTATAGAACTGGAGGGGGCTGAGCAGAAAGTTGGCCCTGTTTCTACTATCTGTAATTCATTTGCAATACAGCTTTTAGTGATAGAGACAGTAAAAAAGATATTAGAGTTGGGCAAAAAGCCTTTAATTTGGAGAAGTGCCAATATGCCGGGTGGAGACGAGGCTAATAAAGAATATTTTGAAGAATATTCCAAGAGAATAAAACATCTCTTATAAATAAATTTATTAAAGGTGAACTATTATGACAAAGAGGCTACTAAGAAACAATAAGCTTGGCTATCTGTTCGATTACAATAAAGAACCGGTGCTTACTGTAGAGCAAGGAGAGAGTTTTATAGTTGAAACCGAAGACAACCTTGCCGGTCTTATCAAATCGGATAAAGACCCGCTGGTGGAAAACCTTAAGCAGCTTACCAAATACGATCCTCCCAAATTTAATCCGGTACAGGGGCCCATATATATAAACGGAGCGGCCAAGGGCGACCTTTTAGAGGTCAGCATCCAAAAAATAATTCCAGCCGAGAGCGGTTTTTCAGCCATAGACCCGAGTGCTGGGCCGCTTTGTGATAACAAAAACTGGCCGGAACTGGGAGAAGCCTTTATAAAGATACTAAAAAACATACCCGGGCCCAGCGGAACCACAAGGGATGGTAAGGTAATCTATAATGAACATATCTCATGGGATCTGGAACCTATGATAGGCACCATTGGAGTAGCTACAGAATATGAAGTCCATGGCACCCTGAACGGCCAAACGCCTTGTTGCGGGAATTGGGACTGTAAAGATATTAAAGAGGGAAGCAAGCTTTATTTGAATTGCTATCATGATGGAGCGCTGCTCTTCCTGGGGGATGTTCATGCCAGCCAGGGAGATACTGAATGGACCTGTTCTGCCAATGAGGTCAAAGCAGAAGTTTTACTGAGCTGCAGAGTGATAAAGAATAAAAAAATTCCTTATGCCAGAATAGAAAGAGAAGAATCAATTATTCAGGTATTTGCCGACAAACCTTTGGAAGATGCCGTACATAGGGCTATAATCAACCTCATGAGCTGGATGGTTGAAGAATATGGAGTGAAGCCAAAGGATGCCTATATAATGATTTCCTGCAGCTCTGAATTCAAAGTGAAAATTTACCAGATGGTTAGAAGTCCCAATCTGCCTTATGTTGTAGGGGTAGAGATACCCAAGAAATATCTCAAAAATTAGTATACGAGGTATTGGATTATGAATCATGAATGCATATGCCGCATCCCGGGAAGAACCGGGGCATTTAGATTAACATATGAAGACGGAGCCATTAAACTTCTTAAACCAGTCAAAGCCGATAATATACCGGATAATGATTCCAATTGGCTTACTGCAGGATTATTTGATATACAAGTCAACGGGATGATTGGCCATTATCTTTCTTCAGACGATTTAGATACTAATAAAGTATTGGATATCGACAGGGAGCTAGAAAAAAGAGGGATTTTGTTTTGGTGCCCAACTATTTGTTCCCAGGAACCAGCAATAGTAGCCAAAAACCTGAAAATTATAAACAAGGCAATTGAGCAAAAAGCGGCCCGGGGTATTTTTGGCATTCACCTGGAAGGACACTATATATCGGATTTGGAAGGGTACAGGGGCGTACATTCCCCAAAATTTATTAGAGACCCGGTTCCCCAAGAGTTCGATTACTGGCAAGAGGCGGCTGGAGGCAATATAAGGCTTTTTTCTTTAGCGCCTGAAAGAAAGGGAGCTATTAAATTCATAGAAAAACTGCGGAATCAGGGGGTAAAGGTTGGCTTAGTACATCATGCTGCAAAACATGATACAGTACTTGAAGCAGTGGCTTCAGGAGCAGATCTGGCCTCTCATTTGATTAATGGGTGCACCCCTTTGATACACAGGCAGCATAATGTAATATGGTCTCAACTGTCTATAGATGAAATGTGGGCCAGCTTTATAGGTGACGGGCATCACATTCCCTATTATACTCTGAGGGCTGCAATAAAAGCTAAAGGCATAGATAAATCGATCCTGATTTCAGATTTATTCTATCTCTCCGGGTTGCCGGAAGGAGAATATATTTCAGCATCAAATATGAAAAAAGTAGTCCTCAAAGACGGAGGCTTGTGGATAAAAGGCGAGGATATGTTATGCGGAGCAGCCAGGACCTTGGAGCAGGACATAGATTATGTAGTAAAATACTGCAATTTCAGTATAGAAGACGCCCTTATTATGGCTTCCATAAACCCCGCCCGTTATTTCGGCATTGAGCATAAAATGATGATTTATCCAGGCAGGAAAGGGCCTTTAGCTATTTTTCTGTGGAAGAATGATAGCCTGAAAGGCATAAAAATCCTGAAATGATAACTGCTTTATTATTTTTAACTGGATATTATTCTGGAAGCTGAATCCTTATCCAAAAACAATTCGGCATGTTCTGTTTTCCTCAGAATTGAGGCCGGAAAGGCAGGACTTATTGGCTGGTTCAAGGTTGAATATACAGCATCTGCCTTTCTTTTTTCGGGAACCATACATAGTATCTTCTTTGCTGATAGCAATCCAGGAATGGTTACGGTTATGGCATGGGTAGGCACGTCTTTTAATGTTGTAAAATGGCCCTCGTTAATCTGCTGCTGCCGGCTTTTTTCCTCCAGTTTTATTACTTTTACCCAAACCGGGTCTTCGAAATCTGCAACTGAGGGTTCATTAAAAGCAAGATGTCCATTTTCACCGATTCCAGCGCAGCAAACATCCAAGGGGTGGGATTTAATCAAATATTCATAAGCCCTGCAAGCAAGTTCTGCATTTTGAGGATAGCCGGGAACCGGGAAAAAAGAACAAACATTTGCATAATTGAGAAAATTCTTTTTTAAGTAAGCAGAAAAAGCTGCCGGGTGCTCAAAAGGAAGATCAAGATATTCATCCATATGAAAAATATTTACTGCCGGCCAGTATATATCTTCTATTTGCCTTAACTTTTTAAGAAAGCTAAGCTGTGAATTTCCTGTGGCCAGCATCACATTAGCTATGTTTTTGCTTTTAATAGCAGCTTTTATATAATCAGCTGCTTCCATTGCTGCTGCTTCGCCCATCTTTTCATTGGTTTCATATATCTTTATTTGTAGTTGATCGACTTTCATTTCTTTTATTAAGTCATTCATAATAACTCCTCAGGTAAATATTTGCACTTCAATAACCAACTTTTAAATGTGTATTCAGGCTTTGAGCGGGTTTAACCAAAATAACCAATAAAAATTCTACCTTCTTTGCCAAGTTTTTGCCCAAAGACTTTATATCATTTTAACAGGAATGTTATATTATTTTAAAGTATTATACAATTTGTTTTAGCCCTTAGATAAGTACCAGTCGTTTCCAACAATATCATGGATATTGTGGTTTGACAATTCATTTTTGCTATTTAATGATTATTTGATGCTGTTTAAAGCCTAGTCAGAAATCGACCCCAATGCTTCTTTTTAGTCAAATTAATTTTAAAGTAAAGTTTGACAATATTTGTTTAATAAGTTATTTTATATCTAGTGCAAACGATTTAAATTTTCTACAGTCTATAATATTGTAATTCAAAAAATTTTGTATTTTTTGAAAAATCAAGCAAGCAGCTTAAGGGTTTAAAAAAATGAACTCTAAAAATACAGAATCAGGTTCTTTAAATTTAATCACCATAAACAGTGAAATTTCCTGCAGTGGTTTTATTATTATAACTCTTCCCGGCCACATATCTGCAAATGGAAGAAATAAATCTTTAAAAACAGAGGAAATGCTTACAGGAAGGTCTGGAAAATTAAGTAAACCTAATGCCTTAATTAATAATCTCAATATGGACCCAGACTACTTACAAGGCAATATAAATTTGGGAAAACAGGAGGTGATGCTCGGGTAATAATGAAATGAGGCTTATTTGAATCAAATAAGCCTCCGCATTTAATAAAAAATGTATTAATTTCGAAGGGAGAGAAGATGAGAAAAGTATTTTTATGTGTTCTCACTTTTATTTTCGTTTTCGTACTGGCTTTTGGGGCAGTAGGATGTGGAGAGGAAGCAGCCGAAGAACCAGTAGCTGAAGAGCAAGCTGAAGAGCCAGCAGAAGAAGTAGCTGAAGAACCAGCCGAAGAGGCACCAGCCGAAGAGCCAGAAGTGGTAGCAGAAGAAGAATTAACCTTTACCCATATTAATGCCAGTGATCCGGCTGACCCCTTCATTTCTAAAATAAGTATAGGTTGGAATGAAGCTTGCGAGAAGTTAGGTGTAAACTCAGAAGAACAATTTGCTTATGCTGACCTGGCAACCATGATAGATTACACCAATGCAGCCATTGCAAGAAATGTTGATGGAATTTTTTTATTCAACAGTCTTGATGCAGAAGGTCTCCATCCTTCTATAGAAGAAGCAGTCGAGAAAGGAATATCAGTTGCTTTGGTGAGCTCACGTGATCCTGTATATGGTCCGGATGAGGTTACTTTTGTGGGATTTGATCTTGTAGAGCAGGGATATACATCCGGCCAGTGGCTGGCCGCACAATTAGAAGAATCAGGGATGACCAGCGATGTAAATATAGCATTTATGGCAGAATTTAATGCACCATATTCGCAGATGAGAAGCCAGGGTATCCTAGATGCATTAGATGATGCAGGCATTACCTATAATGCTTCAGAAATTTATGAAGTAGGTATAGACCTAGGAGAAGCTATAAACACAGTTCAATCATACATGTTAGCCAATCCTGATACCAATGCCTTAATGGGCCTGGGCAGCCTGTCCAGTCCAGCCACTGTTATGGTTTTACAGGAAATGGAATATGAACCAGGAGAGGTGAAATGGGCCGGCTTCGACCTTGCTCCCGAAGTTGTTGCTGGAATTCAGGCTGGTTATGGCGCAAGTAATGTAGACGAAGTGTTCAACTACGGATTTTATCCAGCCATGGCTCTTTATTTAAGAGCGAAATACGATTTTGTAGTTGGAGACCTGCCAATTGCTACAGTGATGGTAGACTCAACCAATATCGAAGAGTATATGTATTGGGTAGAACAGGGAATAAAGTAAATCCCTTTGGGTACCGGTAATGACAAGGAGCAGGGACCCTGCTCCTTGTCATATTTTCATAATTTCATTGTCAATATGTTTATTTAGGTAAAAATTTTGAATAGGCTTTGAGAGTTAATCAATTACTCCTGAAAGGTGGCAGGATGAACGAACAAAATTCCCGAAAAATGGCAAATATTAATAATAAGACCGTATTCGGCAGGATTGGCGCAATGCGGGAAATAATAATTTTTGGGCTGACCATTATCTTGTTTGCTATTTTTTTCTTTACCACTAGGGGTGTTATGTTTGCCCCAGGGACTTTAAAGATAATCTTTGTGGCTGTTTCTGAACTAGGAATTGTGGCCATTGGTATGACCATGCTCATTATCTGCGGTGAATTTGACCTGTCTGTCGGTTCTATATCAGCCATGGGTGCTCTAGTAGCAGCCAGGTTATATCAAACTGGTCTGAACCCATTTCTGGCATTGGTTTTGTCTTTAATTGTGGGTATAGCTTTGGGTGCCTTTAACGGTTTCGTAACTGTTAAATTCAATCTTCCCTCTTTTATAGTAACACTGGCAACCATGATTGGTTACAGGGGCCTTATATATGTTATTACTGAAGGGGTACCAATAGGTTTCAGGACCAATGATTCCCATCCTGCTTTTCACAGATTTCTTGCAGGAAACCTGGGACTGATTCCTATCCCTTTAGTCTGGCTGGTAGTTGGTACTGTGATTTTAATATTAATTCTCAATTACCGCAGGTTCGGCAACCATGTTTATGCCGTGGGCGGAAACAAGGAAACAGCAAGGGCGATGGGAATAAATATTGATAAGACCAAAATAATCTGCTTTATGACATTGGGGATGCTTTCTGCTTTGGCTGGGGTCATGAGGGTTACCCGGGTAAGAAGTTTCCATTCCCTCCAGGGAGAATCAATAGCGTTATTGGCTATTGCCGCCGCAGTAATAGGAGGGACTCTTCTCCAAGGCGGTGTGGGAACCGTACTGGGAACCGTATTAGGGACTATAGTTATTGTACTTATAGAATATGGATTAATCATGTCCGGGGTTGGCGCTTATATATACAACCTGGTTTTGGGCGGAGTTATAATTGTAGTTGTAATATTAAATAATGTCATTGAGCAAAGGAGAAAGTGATGGAAAAAGTACCCCTGATTCAGGCGGTTGATATCCATAAATGGTATGGAAGAATTCATGCGGTAAATGGTGTTAGTTTTACATTGGATAAAGGTGAAATTTTAGGACTGGTTGGTGATAATGGCGCCGGTAAATCCTCACTTTTGAAAGTACTATCAGGTTACCACCGGCAGGATAAAGGAGAAATTTATATAGAAGGGAAAAAAGTCAATATAACTTCTCCGGCTGATGCCAGGGCACTGGGGATTGAGACAGTTTACCAGGAAAGGGCGTTGGTGGATTCCATGAGTCTTGCCAGAAATTTTTATATGGGAAGGGAACCGGTAGGGCCTACAGGATTCCTGAACAAAAAGAAAATGGCCGAATGTATAGAGGTATTGAAAAAGATAGGGCTTTCCATCAATTCCCCTGACTATCTGGTAAAGAACCTTTCTGGAGGACAGAGGCAGGGTGTAGCCATAGGAAGGGCTATGTATTTTATGGCAAAACTTGTTCTTCTGGATGAGCCGACAACTGCTTTATCGGTTAAAGAAGTACACAGGGTCTTGGATTTAGTACTGGAGTTTAAACAAGCAAACATTGCAGTGATTTTTATTACTCACAACCTTCAGCATGTATATGATATAGCTGATAGATTCCTGGTTCTGGAGAATGGAGAAAAAGTAAAAGACATCAAAAAGGATGCTACATCAGTCAAGGAACTCACCAAAGCCCTGATGGGTGAAGTAAATGCATAATTATATGCTTGGCGCTGATATAGGTACCAGCAGCTGTAAAACTACAGTTCTGGACCATAATGGTGATGTGGTTGCCAGCTCCTCGAAAAGTTATAGGACCCATTATCCTAAGACTGGATGGGCTGAGCAAAATCCGAAGGACTGGTATGAAGCTTTTAAATATACGGCAAACAGCATTTTTGAAGAGAACAATCTGCAAAAAAAAGATATAGTTTCCATTGGCATAGACGGGATGATGAACAGCCCGGTTTTTCTTGACAGCAGGGGTGAGGTTCTCAGGCCTACACTGATCTGGATGGACCAGAGGAGTATGCCGCAAGCTAAGAAGCTAAAAGAAATCTTTAAAGACGATACAGAGTTAAATGATCTTTTTACCCCTACCGCGCTGCTTAGTAAAATTCTCTGGGTAAAGGAAAATCAGCCTGATATTTGGGAAAAGACCTGGAAAATACTTTTGCCCAAGGATTATGTCAGGTTCAAGCTTAATAATTCATTGGTTACCGACTACTCAGATGCATCAGCTACCCAATTATTAAATGTAAAAAAACTTTCCTGGTGGGATGAAATATGTGACTCTGCCGGAATAGATAAAGACAAGCTTCCGGAAGCTGTTCAGTCTACGGAAGTGGTGGGCCGATTGCCAGGGAATACAGCAAAAGAGATAGGCCTCCCGGAAGGGATCCCTATAATTGCCGGCTGCTCGGATGCAGCAACTGACAACCTTACAGCTGGAGTGATATATCCGAAACAGTGCCTGATACGGCTGGGCACTTGCGGCGCTTTGTTTATGATAGTAGACCAGGTGCCCGCTAAAAGGGAAGGATACTATGTCTTGGTGCATGCTATGCCTGACCGGTGGATGATACATCTGGCTACACCTGCTGGCCTGGCCCTGGAATGGTTTAAGCAGACTTTTTTTAAGGATGGTCCGGTTACAAATGAAATCTTTGACCAAAAAGCAAAAAAAATACACGCCGGATCACAGGGACTTATTTTCCACCCTTACCTTTCAGGAGAACATACTCCACGCTTAGGCCTAAAGTTGAGGGGGGATTTTGTAGGCTTAAAACAGGAGCACACCAAGAACCATTTCGGAAGGGCGGTACTGGAGGGTATTGCATTCTCAATCAAGGAATGCTTTAAAAAATATGAAGAGTTGGATCCGGAAATCAAGTCTGTCAGGGCGGTGGGGGGAGGAATGAAAAGCATGCTCTGGAGGGAGATTATAACCAATGTTTTGGGCATGGAGGTTGAACTACCTGCCTTTGAGGGTTCAGCATTTGGGGCCGGATTGCTGGGTGGAATCGGAGTAGGCTTATATAAGGATTTTGAAGATGCTGTAAGAAAATGCATAAGGATAAGGGACAGGGTAAAACCCGATAAAACAATTCAAAAAAAATATGAAAAAATATTTAATATATACACCGATGTACTTGATAAACTACAGGACATCCCATGGATGTAGGCGCAATACAACCTGGCCGGACCATAGACATCATTTTTGGTAAAATGGTGATTGGATTATATTTTTTAGTAATTTGGCAAGGGAGAAAAGATGAATAGCCGGGAAAGAGTGTTAGCTGCACTACAGCATAAAGAGCCTGACATGATACCTTTTGATATAGGGGGAGCCCCCAACACAGGCATACATATAATTGCTTATCGCAGGTTATTAAAATATTTGGGATATGATATAGAAGCTAAGCTGGGAGATGTTATCTTTCAATCAGCATTAATAGACGAAGAAATTTTACAGCACCTGAAAGTTGACTTACGGGGGCTGGACTTTTGTATTTTTGGCTCGGAGAGTATACAAAAAGAGCTGAAAGAGGATGAGAAATACTTTTTTTTCACCGGCGATTGGAAAATTAAATGGGTGATGCCCAAAATCAATGGATTTTATTATGATATGAGGCAGCATCCTTTATCGGGAAGTATAGACCCCGGGCAAGTGGATGAACTTGATGTACCTGGCTTACCCAGCCAGGAAGAAATCGATTCTTTTAAAAATAAAGCAAAAACTTATCGAAAAAGAGGGTTGGCAGTAGTATTGGCTGGCCCTGATGGAGGCATACTCGAACATGCTTTTGCCATCAGGGGGCATGAAGATTTTATGGTCGATATGGTTTCCCAGCCGGGATTGGCAAAAAAACTACTGGATAAAATTTTGGCATATAAGTTGGAGTACTGGGAACTTATGCTAAGAGAAATGGGCGAGCTAGTAGACATAGTTTCAGAAGGAGATGATATGGCTACCCAAAAGGGTCTAATAATAAATCCCAGATTATACCGAAGCATGCTTAAGCCCCTCCACCGGGAATTATTTTCTTTCATCCGCAAGAATGCCCCAAAACCCCTATTTATAAATTTCCATTCCTGCGGTTCAATCAAAGAACTTATCCCGGACTTTATTGAGATAGGGATAAATTCACTGCACCCGGTGCAGGTAAGTGCCTGGGGAATGGATACTAAAAAATTGAAAAAGGAATTTGGCAGGGATTTAGCATTCTGGGGCGGCGGGGTTGATACCCAGCATGTATTGTCCCAGGGAACCCCAAAACAAGTCAGGGAAGAAGTAAAGAGAAGGATTGATGATTTGGCGCCGGGAGGAGGTTACATTTTTGCCGCGGTGCATAATATCCAGGCAGATGTACCGCCTGAAAACATCATGGCTATGTGGGAAGCTTTTAACCAGTACAGGAACTATTCTTAAATTTATTACTTGTGGTAAAATCTGCAGGAGGCAAATATATGTTATTGGATAAATTTAAACTTGACCAGAGGGTATGCATAGTTACCGGCGCGTCACAGGGGCTGGGAGTTGTTTTTAGCGAAGCGCTTGCTGAAGCAGGGGCAGATCTGGTGATTGTAACAGATAAACAAATCTCCAAGCTGCAGGAAGTTGCTGAACAAATTTCTAAAAAAACAGGAAGAGAAGTGCTGCCCTTAAAGGTGGATGTTACCTCCCAGCAGGACGTAATGGATATGGTAGCAGAGGCAGACAAGCGTTTTGGCAGGGTTGATGTTATTGTAAACAATGCTGGAATAGTAAACAGCAAGCCTGCTCTTAATCTAAGCCTGGAAGAATGGGAACGGGTGTTGAAAGTAAACCTTACCAGCGTCTATTTATGCTCAAAAGAAACGGCAAGACTGATGCTAAAAAAAAGGATAAAAGGGAATATCATTAACATATCTTCCGGATATGGCGAAGTAGTGGACCTTATTCCCAACAGCGCATACTATGCCAGCAAAGCTGCAGTGATACACCTCACCAAAGCGCTGGCATGCGAGTGGGGACACCAGGGTATCAGGGTAAATGCTTTGTGTCCGGGAAGATTTCCGACTCCCATGGGAGAGTCTCTGCACAAAAACCAGAGGTGGGTAAAACATATGTGCAGCAAGATACCACTGGGAAGATTGGGAAAATTTGATGATCTTAAGCCCATAATTGTTTTTATGGCATCTGATGCTTCTGAATATATTTCAGGCCATATATTCGAGGTGCTTGGCGGTCCGGCGGAAATGGCAGGGCCGATGGGTACCGGTCTGAAGTATTTGAAGGATTTATATGGTGAAGAGTACATAAAACAGTTTGGATTCAATCAATAAATTGAAAAAAGAGGATTCAATTTGAGTTTATACATTAAGGGCGGAAAAGTATTTTTACCAGATAATGAGGTATCTTACCAAACACTGATTGTCGAAGAAGGGATTATCGACGGCATAGTTTCACCTGACTGCAGGCCCGGCAAGGGAGATAAAGTAATAGATGCGGCCGGCAAGATGGTTGTTCCCGGCTTTATCGATGTCCACACTCACGGGGCTTTTGGCAAAGATACTGTGGATGGAAGCCGGGATTCTATCTATACCATGGGAAGGTTTTTTGCTGCCCATGGAGTAACCTCTTACTTGCCTACAGTTATGACTTTTACGCCAGAGCTTATAATGAAGGCCATAAATAATGTGGTAAATTGTCCACAGCCCGAAGACGGTGCCAGGCATCTGGGAGTACATGTGGAAGGCCCATATCTGAATGTAGAGTATAGGGGGGCCCAGCAAAAAGATTTAATCAGAAAACCTGATGAAAGCGAATACAGAAAATGGCTGGAAACCGGGGTGGTAAAACTGGTTACCATTGCCCCGGAGATTGAAAAAGCCCTTGAATTTATTGATTTGGGGGTGGAGAATGGGGTGGAATTTGCAGTAGGCCATAGCGGGGCAAGCTATGAACAAGTGGTTGAGGCTGCTGACCATGGGCTAAAACAAGCCACTCACTTATATAACGGCATGTTAGGGGCTCACCATAGGAAACCGGGAACAGTGGGAGCAATTTTAACAGATGACCGAATCTATGCCCAGATTATTGCCGATGGTATCCATGTCCATCCGGCCATGGTTAAGCTTGCCGTCAGGGCCAAAGGGATTTCTAAAATCATATTAATTTCAGACAGTATTCTAGGCACAGAGCTCAGTGACGGCAGCTATGAATATTATGGGCAAAAATTTACAGTTAAAGATGGTATTGCCCGCACCCCGGAAGGTGGGCTGTCAGGAAGCACTCTGACGCTGGATAAGGCTGTAAAAAACATGATTAAGTTTACCGGTCTTCCCCTAAAAGAAGTGCTTCCCATGGCAACATCAGTACCTGCAGAAGCAATGGGGTGTAGTGATAGGCGGGGAGTATTAAAGCCAGGAGCTGATGCAGACATTGTAATCCTTAACCATGATTTGGTGGTAGAAAAAACCTTGGTTATGGGAAGACAGGTATTTTCAAAATAATACAGAAAGGAGAGCTATTATGTCCAGTTTTGCCAAAACGTATATAGGAAAAATCATTGATCTCTTGAACCGAATCTCTTCCGAAGAGGAAAATAATTTTAAGGCTGCTGCCGGGATATTGGCAGATGCTATTGAAGGAGATGGGCGAATCTTTGCTTTCGGCTGTACCCATTCTGCAACCACCATGCAGGATATCTATCAGCGGGCTGGAGGGCTTGCAGTAATTAATGCAATTTTTATTCCCGGGCTGGAAGCATTGCATACCCATCCTTTCGGATTGACCAGCAAAATTGAAAGGCTGCAGGGCTATGCAGAGATTGCTTTAGACTGTGCGCCCATCAGAGAAGGAGATGTCTTACTCGTGGTATCAGTTTCGGGAAGGAATGCCATCCCTATTGAATTTGCCAAGATTGCCAAGCAGCGCAATATTAAGGTAATCGCTGTTACCGGACTTGATTATAGCAAGACAGTAAAGCCCAGGCACCCCGATGGCAAGAATATGTATGAGTATGCTGATGTCGTGCTTGACAATAAGGCAATTGCCGGAGATGCCATCATGGAAGCAGAAGGCATGAAACAAAAATTCTGTCCGGCATCTGGAATAACCAGCACCGTTATACTGCAGTGCATGGTTGCAGCAACTGTAGAGGAATTGCTGGCACGGGGAATTACCCCACCAATATTTATGGCGGCAAATGTGGATGGCGGCGAGGAATTTAACCAGAAGATTTTATCGGAATACAAAAACAGGATTTTTTACTTAAAAGAGTAGCCGTATTTTAGGGCAGCAGTTTTTTTAAAAATATATTCAAAGAGTTTAGAAACCGGATAAAACCGCCTGTATCCTGGTCCAGGGGCAATACTCCCAAGGTAGGGGAGTAAAAGTTTCATCCGGTTAAGCCCTTAGCTTTAGAATTTTTTATCCAGCTTAAATAACTTTAAAGGATTATCATAAAACAACATCCTGGATATCAGTTTAGCCCGGTCAACATCAAACAAACCCTCCTTTACTTTTACAGCCAGGGCTTTGGCAACATCGGTTCTGGCCAGGTGCTGGTGCCCGTAGACCCCATCCACGAACAAGAAATCTCCTCCAAAAGCCGATATTTTATTATAAGGGACGGTGTCTATCCATTCTATTAAAGATTTTACCGAAGAATTGGGAGATACCATGTGAGCCCAGCACATGTCGATATATACATTAGGGTAGTTTTTGGCAAGTACGGTTAGCTGGTTCTGATAGGGGTAGGAGATATGGAATATATCGAAATTTACATCAGGGTATTCCAAAAATAGATTGGATAACAGTTCCGGATTTGAATTTGAAAGTATGTTTCCATTGCCCTCCTGTAATCCGGTATGGATCTGGATTACCAGATTTTTTTTGTTGGCGATATCCAGGATATAGTGAAACATATAGTCCTGGAAGTTTTTACCGGTGACAATAGGTTTGATGGACCAGTCCCCATAGTGTTTTGTCTTAAATATGGAGCTAAATTCTTCTTCTGCCCTGGACCTTGATGTTCTTTCATATTTTAGGGTCCTCTGATAGGCAAGCGGGTTTTTAAGGGCTACTGCTCCAAGCTGATAGGCTTTATCTATCAAAATCTCTGTAGCTTCAAGCCAGTTATTAAAAGAGGAAATCCTTATGCCTGACTGTGTCTCAAGCCTATCTATGGTTAACCACTGGTTAGGGCGTACCAGATCACTGATAGCATAAACCGGGCTGTATAAACTTTTGTCGCAATATATGCTTCTTTCCTGTTTAGGGTCATGCTCCGGGTCAAGTGTTTCCACGTTTAACAGGCTGGTTAATATCCTGCACTTGTCTTTTAATACTTTTTTAAAGTGTCCCGGTTCCAAAGTTTTCAAAAACCTGGAATTTAGCTCTTCTATGGTGGAGCCGTCAATTCTATCGATACCGTACAGGCCTTGAGCCGAAATGTCCAATACCCTGCTGTATCCGGTATATCTTGAAGCCTCCCAGTATTCTTCAACCATTTTCCACTTTTCTGTTATTGGCAGTTTTTCTTCGACTATTTTCTTATAATCGCTCTGGGGAAGCCCGGCCGATACCAGGTCGCGGTTAAAATAGTGTGACAGGTATTCTTTCAGCACATCGGTATCCCTGTCCCTGAGGCACTCCCGTGAGGGCAGGTGCTCATGGGTGTCAATAATTTCAAGCCCTTTGATGTAATCAAATATTTCTTCAAATATTTTTTCCATTTCCTGGTCTCCTTTATTCTTAATTTATATTATTCTGGTTTTATAATAGATACTAACAAATATTTTAGAGCGGTAAAACATACTTATATATTTTTATTCCCGGGCTATTATAATTTTAGGAAAAAACATATTAAACTGTCCCGGTTATCAGTTGTTTTAAAGAAAAGTTTGACAATATTTATTTAATAAGCTATTTTATAATTATAATGCAAACGATTTAAATTTTCTACAGCCTTAATTATATTGTAGCCTTTATATTTATTTATTTTATTGAAATATTAAGCAGGACGGTTAAGGATTTGAAGAATGAACTCCGAAAATTCAGGCAAATCAGAACCTCCAAATTTAACCATCGTTACCCGGGTAATTTACTATTTTGTTGGAAGGCTATATCTCATAGCCATAAGGTTGTTTATCCAGGAGACCAACTTACAGGTTTTAAGGATTACAGTGTATTAAAAAAAAGAACAGGCTAGCATATTGGGCTGGTTAGCTTGGTCTAACCATTGGCCCAATTTTTCAGATAAACATAATTTGTCAAAAATATTTTTATGGGGATTAATATGAGAGATGAGCCTTTTTTGAAAAAAGTTGATGCAATCGTTTGTGATTATGAAAAGGATATCATAAAGCTGGCTTCAGAATTAGTGAAGATACCCTCCGAAAATATTGCACCGGACGGTTTTGAGAAAAAAGCTCAGGAATTTCTATATGACCGGTTAAAACACATAAAAAATGTTGACTTGGATCTATTTACCCCATTGGAAGTCAAGGGCATAACCGAGCACCCTGCCTATTTTAAAGGAAGGAATTACAAGGACAGGCCAAATTTGGTAGGAAAGTTAAAAGGAGAGGGTGGGGGAAAATCCATAATATTTTCCAGCCACATGGATACGGTTACCAGAAATCCCTTGCCCTGGGAAAAAGGTGACCCTTTCAGCGGGAAAATTGAAGAGGGCAACCTTTACGGGAGAGGCTCTTTTGATATGAAAGGAGCTTTAGCTTCTACATTTATGGTTATGAACATCATTTCCGATTTGGGCATCCAGCTAAATGGTGACTTAATTGTCGAAAGTGTAGTGGACGAAGAAAACGGGGGCTCTAACGGGACTCTTGCCAGCAGAATAAGGGGATATAATGCCGATATGGCTATTATCCCAGAGCCTTCGATGCTAAGCATTTGTCCTGCCTGCAAAGGGGGCAAGGCGTATAAGGTAATAACCGAAGGGAAAGCCGGCACCGGATATGGAGGTGAGCAGATTATAAATCCTGCTTATGGACTTGGTAGCCTAATGAGGTCCATAAGCGATTATTCTGATGATATAAACAGCAATACAAATCCATCGGGCCATTTTTACCAAAATGAGGAAAAACCTAGAGAAGTAATACTGGACAAGGTGCAGATAGGAGACCTTAGCCCGGGAGGAAACATCACTATTCCCGATCAGGCATGGTTTAGCATTTTTATACAGAGTTTACCCGGTTATTCCCAGGAAGACCTGGATACAGAGTTTACCAACCATATACTCAAAGTAGCCAGAGAAAATAAAAAAGTTTTTGCTAAAGAGCCACAGGTTCAGAGCATTACAAGGTACCTTTGGCCTTTTGAAACCGACCCAAAGCATCCAGGCATTGCCTTGCTGGAAAATGCCTTTAAGGGTTTATATAACAAGGATGCGGTAGTAGAAGGCGCAAAATTTGCCTGCGACGGATTTATTTTCCATAAATATTTCAATATTCCGACAATCATTTTTGGGCCGAGAGGGGGGAATGCACATGCCCAGGACGAATTTGTAAGAATAGATGATTTGCTGTTATTGACCAAGATTTTTTTGTTTTTAGTTTTAAAGTGGTGTGGCGGGAAAATTGATTAATTTTATTAAAAATAATATGAGGAGGCAGCAATGAGCAATCATTTAAAAATCGAAGAGGCAATCTGTTCACACCCGGTGGCAAAATACCCTTATTTTCATGTAAAAATCAAGATACGTAATGAAAGTAATTCTGATTTTTATATCGATAAGCTTAAGATAAACGGCAGGGGCACCAGGGATTTCTTGATTTTCACAAACCAAAATTTTATTTATGAACCGAGGATTGGCTCCAATGCCGTATCCTGGGTTATTGCCAGGGGGGACTGGGAAAATAATGACCAGTTTAAAGTGGAAATGGAGCTTATCTCAGAAGATAAAAAAGTGGAAGCTGTAAGTTATGAGGGAAGAACCCCTGGCGATGGAGGGTACTGGAACAAAAATTGGAAGTATTATTTATCTGTGATACTTACTGAAAGGGATGGAATAGAGAGGACTGATGAGCCGGTAAACATCTCTGCTACCGTATATGCCGACAGGATTAAAGACCCGGCAAAAGAAGTAAGAGTGGTTAAGGTTGATACTGCTACCGGAAAACAACTGGAGATTCCCTGCCAGGTCCATTCTGTTTCTAAACCATATAAAGAAGCAAGCGATGATACCATACAGCATTCACAAACCTTCGATGTTGGGTTTTATGCCCAGGTTGGAGCCAATGAGGGTGGGGTCTACCTGGTATTTTACGGCAATGATAGGGCAGAGGTACCGCAATATGAATCTGAAATGAACGTGAAAGGCACTGGAATAGGTATAGATTTAGAAAATCCCTATTATTCCATGAAAATGCATCCAAAAAGCGGGTCACTACATGAAGTAGATATTAAAATGGGCAAAAACAAGAGGCTGGAGCACAAGATAGAGACTAACGGGGCCATACACTGGAACCCTGGAATATATTCTCCGCCAAGAGCTTGGACCCATGTTTCGGATTGGGAATCACCCGCAAAGTATTTTCAGATCGACGGTCCCATATTTACCATTGCTCAACGATATGATAAGCTTCCCCTTTATCCGGAAGCAATGATTTCCCAAACTTATGTTTTTTATTCAAGGTGCCCGTATGTCAGGGTTAATTCTGTTTTAGATATCACCAAGGATGTTTATGTTCAGGCATTAAGGAACGGGGAGATAGTATTCAATCATGAGCTGGCCAAAGAGTTTGCCCTGAGGGATAAATTCGGCGAGGTTAAAAGTTTAACCATAACTGACCTGCCAAGGTTTGAGGAGATAGGCTTAAGGTATGCAGCGGACACTCCCTGGGTTGCATTCTTTAATTCAGAATATGGGCTGGGATTTGCCGAAATAACCCTTAATCTGGCGAATATGAGAAGGGAAGGAGGGTTAGTCAGGTTAGAGCACTATGAGCAATATTTAAACTGGGGCCCCTGGGTTTATAGCACCAGAGATTTAATTTTCCCGTTTGGTTCCCAGAATCCCCAGAAGATGACATTACTGCCCGGCTCCAGCACTTATTTCGAGGATATGGTGTTTTTACCCTTTATTTTTAAAGACTGCGGCCAGGGCAGTAAATTTGATATGGTTGAAAAGGTGTATAAAACCCTGTCCAATCCCTTAAATGTACAGGTTGAATATGATACAGATCACCGGGTACCTGCTCAGTTTGTATTAGGGGAAAGACTGGAAGGAGAAGTTGAAGAGACAGAAGATAAACCCTGGCCCATAAACTTAAGCAGGGAATTCACCAGATTCAGACAATCACCAACCTTTTTGAGTGAACTTTATCTAAAGAAAAAGAATGGTGATTACTATTATAAATAACAAACGTTAAGTTCAGGGTTTTTAAAACCATGGCTCAAAAAAAAGAATTAGTGATTTGGACAGAAGCGCCGGGTAACTATAAAAAGATTATCGATAGTGCTATCCAGAGGTATAAGAAATCGGGCTATAAAGGCAAGATAAAGGCTGTATCTTTCGGATGGGAGGAGTATATGGAAAAAATAGAATCAGCTTTTCACAGCGGTAACGGCCCGGACATTTTTAGCATAGAGCCTGGCGGCCCTTTAAATTACCTGGTAAAACAGGGTTTTGTAAAACCCCTGGATAAATATTTTGATTCCCAGCTGAAGGCCGGCATATTCAGCCCGCTTTCTATTTCTTCGCTAAAGGTTGGCAATTCCTTGTTTGCCGTACCGATATCCATGAATAATATGCAGCTTTTTGTGAATGAGGATCTCGCTGATGAATATAAAATCAGATTTCCGAATACTTTGCAGGAATTAATAGAAATCGCGGGGTTTCTGGATAAAAAAGGCATTATATGCATAGCTACCGGTTTTGCGGATAGATGGGCAGCAATTGATACTTTTGTGGTATTAGCCCAGCAGTTAAGCAAAAGCCTGGGTAAAAACCTTGTCAAGGATGCTGAAAGGGGATTAATACCCTGGAGAAGCAAAGAATTTATAAAGGTTATGGACAGTATCAAATTGATGGCCGATAAAAAGGTTTTTCCCGAAAACATAAACCAGATAAATTTCCACCAGGATGCCTTTGATTTATGGTGCAAAAATAAGGCATTATTTTTATGGCCGGCAAACAATGCAGTATTTGCTTCTATACCCCAGCACAAAAATTTAGATGCTGTCTGGTTCCCCAGGATCGATACAGGGCAAAAGGTATTGACCGGAGGGGTGGCTCTATGTTGGTCCGTATACTCAAAATCCAACCTGCTTCCGGAATGTATACATATTCTGAAAGAGATGGTCAGCACCAAAACAAGGAAAATGTTGATAGAAAATGGAATAGCCCATTCAGGCATAGTAGGCAAAAACGAATTGGGTGAGGGCATAAAGTCTAAAATAAATTTACAGCAGAATCTGGCGCTAGACAGAAGGATTTATGACCCATATGTTTACCAGGCAATAGGTGAGGCGGTAGTCAGGGTTATAGCCGGGAAAACAGATGTGATCGATGCTTTGGGGGAGATAAAACAATAGTATTAAATTTTTAAACAATATTAAACTTAAGGAGGACTGGGAGGATGGCAGCGATAGAGAAAAAAGAATTTGATAACAGGGTTAAAAAAGTAAGGAATAAAATGGATAAAAACGACATTGACCTGTTATTGGTGTATGGGGATGAATACAGGTGTGAAAATCTGAGGTATCTTTCAAATTACTGGCCATTGTTTGAAAGAGGCATGTTGGCGGTTTCAAAATACAGGGAGCCGGTATTATTGGTTTCCCCCGAATGTGAGCATCTGGCAAGGGAAATGTCTGCATGGCAGGACATAAGGTTAATAAGGGAAATAGGGATGTCTTATGTGCCGGAAGAGGTTGGCTTCACCAATATAGAATTTACCACTATACCCGATGTAGTTAATTACCTGATTGATGGCAGGAAAGTTAAAAAATTCTCGATATGCGGTGTAGATGCCATGTCTGTAATTTTATACAACCAGATAATGTCCGTAATAGAGGATGCGGAATTCATAAACGGGGATAACTTACTGTATGATTTAAGAATAATAAAAAGCCGGTTTGAAATTGAAAACTTGAAAAAAGCATGGGAAATCTGCGATAAAGGGTATAAGGCGATATTAGATTCGGATATAGTTGGTCTTACCGAAATCCAGGCTGCTGCAATAGGTGAAAAGGCTGCCAGGGATGCTGGAGCAGAACAAATAGTGTTTTCGGTATTTGGCTCTGGCGAAAGAACCAATACGGTGATAGGCCGGCCTACAGAGAAGAAAATATCAAAAGGAGAAATGATCATGTCTGCCCTGGCAATAAGATATAACGGCTACATTGCTTCAAACGAGTGGCCTTTTGTAGCCGGCAATCAACCCTCAGAAAAGCAACTGGAATTTATTTACCACCTGGTAAAAGCGGAAGATATTGGGGTAAAAAGTATTAAAGAAGGAGTAAAGGCATCCCAGGCGGTAAAAAAAATTAGCGAGTATTTTAAGGATAATAATTTGGAAAAACATGATTTATATCCCCCTATCCATGGAAACGGTTTAGCTGAAGCTGAATCGCCATATCCAGACGAGAACTCCAATTATAATTTTGAGGTTGGTATGGGAATCAATTTTGATGTCAGTTTATTTGGGGTTCCTGGTATTGGTTCCAATAGGATAGAGGAAGGCTTTATAGTCACCGATGACGGTTTACTGTCCTTATCTAAACTGATAAGCGGGTTGAGGGAAGAATTTTTGAAGAAATTTTAACTTATTGAAGCGAGGATGCGATTATATGAATAATGCTAATGGCTGCAAGGTATGGTATGTAGCGGATGGATGGATACCATTAAAAAAACCGGAGAAAGACCCTGGTTACGTTGGACATGAGTCTCTGATGATACTTAATTACAATGATACAAAAGCTAAAATATACCTGGATATTTTCTTTGAAGATAAAGATCCGATAGAGAATATAGAATTGGAAGTGTTGCCTAAAAGAATAAAGTGTTTTAGGATGGATATGCCTGAAGATATTGGAGGGGCCAAACTAAACAGGCTGGAGCAGTATGGTTTAAGGATTAGAAGCAGTATTGGAGTTGTAATACAGTTTGGCAGGATGGATATTACCCAACCAAATTTAGCCTATATGGGATATCCGGCTTTCCCTGGGCAATAAAAATTTATTCAAAGAAGGGGTCAATATGTCTGTGCAAACAGTTACCGGTAAGGTAAATGAGAAAGAAATGGGAATTATAACGCCGCATGAACATGTTTTAATTGACTTAAGAAATCAATTTACAGAGTTTACGGAAGTTACCAAGAAGGTGCTGTCGGAATCAAAAGTATCTCTGGATAACCTGGATGTGTTATTCAGGAACCCATATGCAATTAAAGATAATTTGATACTTGGCGATATAGAAACTGCCCAAGAAGAGTTATTGTATTTCAAGAAAGCCGGCGGCAAGACCATAGTGGATGCCACCAGCAGGGGGATTGGAAGAGATCCGGAGGCATTGAGAGACCTGGCAGCAGCTTTGGATCTAAATATTGTTATGGGCTCTGGGTATTATACTTTTGACACCCACCCTATAGATATGGATCATAAAAAAGTCGAAGAGATAGCGGAAGAAATAATAAATGATATTAATAGTAGTGTTGAAGATACAGGCATTAAAGCAGGAGTTATCGGTGAAATAGGAACCGGTGAAACTATACATCCTAATGAAAAGAAGGTATTAATTGCTTCAGCGCAGGCCCAAAAGGAAACGGGAGTTGCAGTAATAATACACACTTACCCATGGGGCAAGAGGGGCTTGGAAGCAATTGATATTCTCCAAAAGAATGGAGCAGATATCGGCAAGGTTTCAATCAATCATATAGATGTAGAAATTGATATGGATTATTGTAAAGAAATAATAAGCACCGGTGCATATATAGAGTTCGATAATTTTGGCAAGGAATACTTTATAGATAAAAGGTATAGGGGTTTTGCTGGCGGTGTATTTGCCAGGGATATCGAAAGAGTAAAAGCTATTAAGAAACTTATTGATGATGGTTTGATTAAAAGAATATTGATATCTTGCGATGTATGCTTAAAGACATTGTTACACAGGTATGGGGGTTGGGGATACGACCACATACTGAATAACATTGTCCCCATGTTAAGAGAGGAAGGCATAGCCCAAGGCGATTTAGAGGAATTGTTGAAGAATAATCCAAGAGAATTTATAAATGTTCCTGAATAATTGGAGGATTTAACTGTTAATATTAAATTGAGAACATATAATTTATAATATTGGAATTATAAATCATTTCCATATGTGATTTTAAGCTTATGAGAGTAAAGATTAAAGATTTGGCAAAAGTATTAAATATCTCACCGTCTACTGTATCCAGGGCTTTGGCCGATAGCCCTAAAATTAGCAGTAAAACCAAGAAGAAGGTTATTGATTTGGCCAAAGAATTGAATTATTTGCCTGACTTAGTGGCGCAAAGCCTCAAATCAAATAAAACCAGAACCATCGGGTTTATCATTCCCGATATAAGCAACCCAATATGTCCGGAAATAGCCAAAGGTGCAGAAGACCTGGCCAATGAAAATAAACTAAATGTTATTCTTTGTAATTCAGATTATAATCCCATCAAGGAATTAGAGTATTTGAAAATATTAATCCAGAAAAGGGTAGACGGTATACTGGTTGTTCCTTACGCAGATGAAAAATATTTGAACAAAATAATTTATGGTCAAGATATTCCGGTTGTATTGCTGGACAGCAAGCCGATGGCTAACTCTCAAAGGAGCCATGTTTATACCGATCATGAACTTGGAGCTTATCTAGCAGCTAAATACCTGATAGATTCGGACCATAGAAGAATTGCTATTGTCAATGGCCCAAAGGTACATTCACCATGCGAACAGATGGAAAGGGGTTATAAAAAAGCTTTGAAAGAGGCCGGCATACCCTTAAATAATAATTATATTAAGAAGTGTAATTTCAAAAAGGAAAGCGGCTATAGTGCTATGAGGGCCTTGCTTAGCCTGGGTCCGGAAAAATGGCCAACCGGTATTTTATTTATTAGTGATATGACTGCTATTGGCGCCTATGATGCGATTTATGAAAACAGTTATAGAATACCGCAGAATTTTTCGATTATTGGTTATGATAATATACTGGAGGCCAAGTATTTTAATCCGCCTCTTACTACAGTTAACCAGGACAGGTATGAATTGGGTAAAATAGGCATGAAATTGTTGATAGATGAATTAAGAAGTACAGGAAGCTTTAAAAAGAAGATAATAAAGTTAAAGCCCAGGTTGGTAATCAGGGGATCAAGCGGTTCTCCCAGAACGGTCTCCTAAATTCTCGCCTAAAGTTTAATTGGGCTTAAGGCTCTACTTATTTCTGTTTATTCCTTATGCTCCCGAAACAAATATTAAAATAATAAATTATGTTTTAGGATGAGTCCCAATATTGGTACTTGAAATAATATAGCCTAAACAGTAGGCTCACTTCTAAGCTAAAAAGTCAAATAATTAGTCTTGGAGCATAAATGAATAATATAATATCTCAGGCAATTTGTATAAACGCTACAGACATAGAGAGCTTTACAGACCTAGAGAAAGCATTTAAAGAGAGATAAAAAGCATTTAAGCTGGTAGCAGAAAAGCTAATGAAGGTAAAAGAAGAGGATATACTAAAAGAGGGAAAATACACCAAAAACACCAAAGTGCCCCGCTATCTATACACCAGGTTCGGCCAGATAAAATACAGTAGGTACAAGGCAGAAAAAAACGGTAAATACGGCTTCCCCCTGGGTAGATACGTGAAAATAAAAAAGCCCAGCTCCTGTTTAGGCCTTATTATTTCTCTTATCTTATCCATACATGTCCCCCCTTTTGCCCATTTTATGCTCCGATTTTTTATTGCCAATAGAAGCATTTTAACTTATTGTCTTTGAGAATGTATGGATAGCTAAAGTGTCGCTAATTCAATAACCGCTGTCCGCTATTTCAATATTTGGTGTTTGCTAAAACAATTTTGGGTGTCCGTTTTCTCAATTTTATACAACTCCCGGATGGGACAAGATGCCAGAAAGATATACAATATTTTAAATATTAATATAAATATTATTATAGAAAAATGTAAGTTGTAGTGAAAACCCAGTGTTTATTAGGGTTTTGGCGTTTTAATTTTAAATATATAGAAATAAATTGCTTTATTTTTCCCATACCCTGTTATATAATCTAAATCGTGCAACAATGTTAAACATTAAGCATTATTTGTATTAATATGTTAAATTTAGGAGGAAATCATGGGCTATGATAAAAATTGGGCAAAAAGGGATGCTGGAAGCATACCGGACATAAAAGTTCCCCCACCGGGGCCAAAATCCGAAGCTTTGCACTCCAGGGCAGAAAAATACATGAAAGGGTATTCTTCACAGGTTAGGCTCTTCCCGGTATCTTTTGAAAGCGGCCACGGGGTAACCTTGACCGATGTTGACGGCAATACTTACATTGATTTCTCTTCAGGGATTTATGTCACCAACCTGGGGCACTGCCACCCAAAAGTGGTAGAGTACATACAGAAGCACACGGCTAATCTCATGAACTGCCATGACTACACTACAGAAGTAAAAGCCCTGTTTTTGGAGAAACTTGCTTCAGTTACTCCAGGAAACCTTAACGGGATACAGATGTACTGTGCAGGAACTGAAGCGGTAGAGGCAGCCATGAGGGCGGCAAGGGCTTATACCCAGAAGTATGAGTTTTTTAGCTTCTACGGGGATTTTCATGGAAAAACCATGAGCGCGGTTTCCCTTACGGAAGTAGCCAATTATACCTCCGGGCCAAGGGCGGTAGGTCATCATATGGCCCCAAACGGCCACTGTTACCGTTGCCATTTTGATAAGAAATACCCGGAATGCGATCTATTTTGTGTTGATGCGCTGGAAAAACAGATACTGATGGAAGGAACCGGTAATGTAGCCGGGGTAGTTATGGAGCCCATACAGGGCTGGGGAGGCTCTGTGGTTTACCCTGACCAGTATCTGCCAAAGATAAGGAAGATGTGTGATAAACTTGGCATACTGCTTATCGTGGATGAAGTACTGACCTGCTGCGGACGCACAGGTAAAATGTTCTGTGTAGACCATTATGATGTTGTTCCGGATATAATTGTATTAGGAAAAGGCCTGGCCAACGGATTTCCATGCACCGCTTTTGCCATAAGGGAAGATTACAGCCAGGTACTGGAGAAAATATCAGCTTCTACCTCTTATGGGGGCAACCCAATGGCTGCAGCAGCCGGCCTGGCATCCCTGGAAGTGATAGAGGAAGAAAATATTGTGGAAAAAGCTGAGAAGCTGGGCAGTTTTGTAATGGAAAACCTTATTAAAATAAGGGATAACCATAAAATAATTGGAGAAGTAAGGGGCAAAGGCTGCCTTCTTGGTATGGAAGTGGTAAAGGATAAACAGTCAAGAGAGCCATTTGACGATGCCGGTAAAAAGATTTACCAGAAAGCATTTACCAAGGGGCTGGCGTGGATTCCTGCCGGGCACAACCTCAGGATGTCTCCGCCCTTGATAATGGAAGAGGAGATTGCCCAAAAGGCATTAGACATAATTGATGAATCCATAACTGAAGTAGAAAAAGAACTTGGATATTAGGGAGGTTTTAACATGAAAACTTATGGATTAGGAATGGTAGGGTATGGATTTATAGGAAAGGTCCATACCGTCTCGTATCTGGATATGCCGTTTTACTATAACCCAATGCCTGCAGGGGTAAAGATGGTAGGGGTTTGCTCGGTACCTGTTGATGACGCTAAGCAGGGCTTGGAGCAGGCCGGTTTCCAGTTTGCCACAGAAGATTACGGGGAGCTTATTGGCCGGGATGATATAGACATAATCGAGGTGTGTACCCCAAATTATCTGCACAAGGATATAATAATTGAAGCCCTTGATGCAGGAAAACATGTGGTATGTGAAAAGCCGTTAGCCATGGATTTAAAAGAGGCAAAAGAAATACTCCAGGCAGCAGAGAAACACCCCGGCCTTGTTGCCCAGATGAGTTTTGAATACAGGTACCAGCCGGCAGTAATGAGGGCAAAACAGCTCATCGAAGAAGGTTTTTTGGGTAAAATATATAATGCCAGGGTTGTTTATCTGCATGCAGGAAATTCGGACCCCAAAAGGCCCCTGTACTGGAAGATACAGAAGAAGTATTGCGGAGGAGGTTCCCTTTACGATCTGGGTTCACATATTATTGATTTAACCAGATTTTTATTGGGAGATTTTAAAAAGGTATTTTCCAGGCTGGACATATTTACGGAAGAGAGGCCTGTTGCCGGGAAACCCGGCAGCATGGGTAAGGTTGATACCGAAGATCTAGCTTTACTGCTGTTTGAGCTTGAAAATGGAACAACCGGTACATTGGAGGCTTCCAAGGTTGCCAATGGAACCAATGATGAGGTCAGGTTTGAGATACATGGGGAGAAAGGCGCCCTAAGGTTTAACAGTATGCAGCCCAATTACCTGGAAGTTTATGACACCAGGGATGATGGTTCGCCTATTGGGGGGCGCAGAGGATTTAAGGCTGTAGAAACTGTTCAGAGATACCCCAAACCTGCCACCCAGTTCCCGGGGCCAAAATTTTCCATTGGCTGGATAAGGTACCATATGGGAAGCGCCTTTGATTTTTTAACCAATGTTGCTGAAAACAGGAAGCCGGATGCTGGAATGCATGCTGGCTACAAGGTCCAGGAGGTTATGGAGGCAGCAGTCATATCAAACGAAAAAAGTAAATGGGTTAATTTGCCCTTAAATGGAGATGAATAAATTATGCTAAGAAAAATAGAATGCTTCATCCAGCCCACCAAACTGGATAAGGTAAAGGACGGACTGATTGATGCAGGCATAGAAGGCATGTCTGTTACCGAGGTGGTAGGCTTTGGAAAACAGAGGGGCTATGTAGCAGGA
>JBNJCW010000012.1:0-35615 GCA_051744345.1 Actinomycetota bacterium | reverse complement strand
TGTTTCACTGTCAATTGTAATGGCCGCCTTACGGCTCCAGGCTTATTGCATCTCTAAAAAACACCGATAAGCTGTAACCGGTAAATTCCGGCAGGTACTGGTCAAGTAGGATTTTTAGCTCAAACGGCTGGCTGGCCCGGGGAGCAAGTTCATTCTTGGGCATATAGCACTCCCTTATAAAAACAACCTTATCCATATAGTTATAAAAGGTGGCCAGAAGCAGCATTTCCTCAATCTTTCTCTCCCCCAGATTTATAACCTGGCCCTCAACTACAAGATAGTCATCCTGGTAATAAAATTTTTCTTCACCTACTACCGGATTTCCCCTGAAACGTTCATGGAAATTTTTGTAGTTTACCCCTATTTTTACGGCTGCTATCTCAATATACTTGTCTTTCTGCTTAACATAATGCAGGAAAGGCAGGGACCGACCCCTTTGCAGGTACCTGTTTTTACTCTCCTGCTCCACCGAAAATATGCTTTGTCCCCTGTTATCAAAAAAATCAAAGGTAAACACTATATCTGATTTATGTGTTCCCGAATTATTCTCGGCTTCCCCGAGCACAATCAGGTTTCCGTAAATATCAACATAGAGGTTCAGGTTCTTAAGCTCCAAGTCTATGGCAGCTGTTTTTTGGATATCTATACTGGTATGGTCGAAATAATAAAGGGGTTCTTCTGTCTTTACGGGCGGGTAGACCTGCTCATCCTGCAGCGGACCTGCTGGTTCCAGCACACAGCCAGCAATAAATACCGGCACCAGGATTGCAAAAACCAGGGAAACTGTCTTAGCATTGGTCATTTTCGTCCAGCTGGTATTCTTCATCTATTATCTGGTTGTTTTGATCCAGGGTAATTACCTTGGGTTTGAACTCGGATGCCTGTTTTTGGTCCACTGATGCAAAAGACATAACTATTATTCTGTCTCCTTCCAGTATTTTTCTGGCAGCAGCTCCGTTTGAACAGATCTCCCTGCTGCCTTTTTGGCCTTCAATCACATAGGTTGTAAGCCGCTCCCCGCTGTCAAGGCTTACTATCAGCACCTGCTCATAGGGAACTATACCGGCCCGATCCATCAATTCCCGGTCAATGGTTATGCTGCCCATGTAATGTATTTTTGCATCCGTAACCTTTGCCCTGTGTATTTTGCTTTTAAGTATTGTAATGTTCAATCTTAGCTCCCATAAATTATATTATCTATCAGCCTTGTGTTTCCCATCCAGATTGCTCCAGCGATAAGTATATCATTTTTTTGTTTAGTATCCAGGACCTGGTCCAAATTACTGGCACACCTTATGTCTAAATAATCAATATTTTTTACAGATCTGTTTGATTTGAGCATGCCCAGTGCTTCTTCTTTTGCCTGTATTGGCCCCTTGCCTTTTTTCAGGGCACTTTCTGCCAGCTTGAGGCTCCTGTAAAGTACCGGCGCATTTTTTCTTTCCCGGGGGCTCAGGTACTTGTTTCTTGAGCTTATAGCCAAACCATCTTTTTCCCTGACAGTCTTGCCCAAAACAATTTCTACATCCAGGTTTAAATCTCTGCTCATTTTTTTTATGATGACCAGCTGCTGGTAGTCTTTTTGGCCAAAAAAAGCAAAGTCGGGCTTAATTATATTGAATAATTTCAAAACTACAGTACAAACTCCTGTAAAATGGCCCGGCCTGTTTTTTCCACACATGATGCTGTCCAGCTCTTTTACCTGCACATAGGTCTTATAACCCTGCGGGTAAATTTCTTTTGCGCCGGGATAAAAAATATAGTCAACCCCCGCCTTTTCTGCCAGCTGCCAGTCCCTTTCAAAATCCCTGGGGTATTTTTCAAAATCCTCAGATGGGCCAAATTGGGTGGGATTAACAAATATGCTTATAAATACAATGTCTGCTTTCCTTTTAGCTATCTCCATAAGGCTTAAATGGCCCCTGTGCAGGTATCCCATGGTGGGCACAAAACCTATGGTAAGCTCTTTTTCCTTAAGGGTGTTTATAAGTTTTTTTGTTTCACCTATCCCAGTGGTTTTTTCCATAATCAATAAGTATGCTCTTGGGCAGGAAATTTCTTTTCTTTTACTTCATTTATATACTGTGTGTAGCATTTCTTCATCTCTTTTGCCAGCTCCGCATACCTTTTAGAAAATTTCGGCTTGAATTTTTCAAACATTCCCAGCATGTCATGGGTTACCAGCACCTGACCGTCACAGTCTACACCGGCACCGATGCCTATAGTGGGTACATTCACTTTTTTGGTTATATCCTTTGCCAGACTTGCAGGCACCTTTTCCAGCACTATCGAAAAAACCCCTGCTGCCTCCAGCGCTTTTGCATCAGCAAGTATGCTCTGTGCTTCCGCTTCTGCTGCACCCCGTACCCCATAGCCTCCAAACTTATTTATGGATTGGGGGGTTAGGCCAAGATGCCCCATTACCGGTATCCCCGACTCTACAATTTTCTTTATGGTATCCAGCACCTCTTCTCCACCCTCAAGCTTTACTGCTTCCACACCGCTTTCCTTTAACAGTCTTCCTGCATTTTCAACCGCCTGCTCCTTGCTAACCTGATAGGACATAAAAGGCATGTCCCCTATTATCATTGCATTTTCTGCACCCCTGGTAACTGCCCTGCAGTGATGTATCATCTCATCCATAGTAACCGGAATGGTATTTTCATACCCTAAAACCACATTCCCAACCGAGTCTCCCACCAGAATCATGTCTATGCCGCATTCATCAAGATAAGATGCCATGAGGAAATCATAAGCGGTTAGCATGGTTATTTTTTCACCGTTTTTTTTCATATCCATCAGGGTGTTTACAGTAATTTTTTTTGAGCTCATTTGTTTTTTTCAACCTCCAGTGTCTTAATTAGATTGTGGTAAATTTTTTGGTCAATCCATTTGTTCTGGTATGAAATTTCTGCTGCCCTCTTGCCCATAACCCGGTAGATGTCCTGGGGGAAATCATTTTTGGAAAAATTTCTTATATGCTCTTCAATCGTGCCCACATCCCCCCTGGCAATAGGGCCGGTCAGTGATTTCTTTGTTTCCATCTTCTTTATATTCTCCAGGGTACCTTCCACCAGGCCCATCAGTGCTTTTATTGAATCGCGGGGTTCTATGCCTATTTCCCGGTTTATGCTTACCGCATAATCCATTAGGGCAACCAGGTAATTTGAAGCCACGCAGCAGGCTGCATGATAAAGAGGTTTCTTCTCATCAGTTACCTCTATAAAGCTTCCCTCCATTAAATCGACAAACCTGCTTATTAGTTTTTTTACACTCTGGTCAGAATAGGTGATCCCGAAAACAGTGCCTTTGATGGTTTTTACAGCTGCTTCTGCAGAAGCAAAAGATTTGATGGGGTGCATACACCCAACCATTGCTCCTGCCTCCCTTGCTTTCTGCAGCACTTTCAGTGATTTTGATCCGCTGAAGTGTAAAACAAACCTGCCCCTGTAATCGGTTATCTTGCCAAAGACGGTATCGCTTACATTGCCAATTACATCATCGGGAGTAGCCAGGAGTAGGCAGTTGCCGTTTTGAGCTGATTCCAAAACATCTGTAGTAAATGTCAGGTCCCGGCTGTAAGGGCCCAGGAAATCTTTTAGCCTGGCCAGTGATTTTTGTGTCCTGCTGGCCACACAACTCAGGCTTATATCCGGGTGTTTTGTTTTTTTAAAAAGGTATGCAATAGTTGAGCCTACCCTTCCTGCTCCTATAATAGATATGTTTATTTTTTCCATAGTTATCCTTTAAGATATTCTGATTGGCATAAGCAGGTAGAAGAAACTGCCCTCTTTTTCCGGTTTTAGTAAAACAGGCTTTAGTGTTTCTTCTACACCGAATAATACATTTTTACCTTCAATTGTGTTTATTCCATCAACTAAAAATTGGGGGTTAAAAGCTATGTCTATCTCTTCTTCCCCGTAAGGTACTTCAAACTCTTCACTGGAACTTCCTACCTCTTTTATATCCATAGAAACATTTATTTTCCCCGAGCCTATTACTACTTTTACCGGCAGGTTTTCCTGGGATATAGAAGAGATCCTCCTGACTACCTCCAGTAATTTTTCTTTATTTATCATTATATTATGTTTTATATTTTTTGGTATGAGTTTATCGTATTCCGGAAACTTCCCGGAGAGCAGCCGCGAGGTTATATTTGTCCTCCGCCCGTCATTGTCTTCTACCCCGAAACTTACCTGGTTGGGTTCAATATTAATTTCAAGCGGTTTTTTGCCTGACTCGATTTTTAAAATATTATCCAGGGTTTTGCCGGGAATAATAACTGATTGTTCTCCATTATCAAATTTGATTTCTTCTTCAATACAGGACAGCCTGTAGCTGTCTGTTGATACCATGACTATTTTATCTTTTTTTATCTTGCACAAAACACCGGTTAATATCACTCTTCCCTCATCTGTGGAGATTGACTTCTGGGTTTTATGAATAAGTTTTTTGAACTTATCCATATCGATTTTAAATATATTGTCTTTTTTTATTTCCGGAAACTGGGGGAATTCCTCTAAGGGGAACAGGTTTAGAGTAAACACAGCTTTCTGGCAGGTAATTTTAAGCTGGTTTTTATCCTGGTTTAGCTCCAGTTCTATTTTTGATTCAGGAAAATTTTTTAATATGTTTAGAAATATTTTAGACGGTACTACTACCTTCCCTTTCTGTTTAATGCTAACACCTATCTCTGTTTTAATATTGGTTTCAAGGTCAGTGCTGTAAATAGTTAGTTTATTGTCTGCTTCAAGCATTATTCCGTTTAAGATGTAATTCGTTGGTTTAGAGGAAATTATCCTGCTTGCAAAAAGAACTGCATCCAGAAGATTGCTTTTGGTGGTTTCTATTTTCATTTCCAACCTCTTTTTTTATTTTGGTTAATTACTAACCATTCTATTATATATGCTTAATTATTTAAATATATTAGTAGTATATATATAGGAGGTGTTTAAACTGTTGAAAAACGGTGCAGGTGTTGTAAGGGACACAAAACAGGGTGTTAATATAAAACAAAAACTATGTTAATAAATTAACTGCTTTTAAACTGCTGTATAAAATGTCTTTTTTATTAACCAAATAAAACAAAAAATGTTAATAAAAAAACCTGTTATTAACAAAAGATTCAACAAGCCGCACACTAAGGGCTGTTTTTAATATTATTGGTTATCTGCTGAATCTGTTTATAAACTTCCTGGTCCTGGTTCATAAGCTCCGATATTTTAGAGATGGCGTAAATTACTGTAGCATGATCCCTGTTACCAAAGGCACTGCCAATCTTTGGCAGCGAGTTGCTGGTAAGCTCCCTGGAAAGATACATGGCCAGCTGCCTGGCATGGGAAACAAATTTGCTTCTCTTGCTGCTGGTTATGGTATTTACAGGGATTGAAAAATATTTGGAAACCTCTTTTATAATCCTTTGGATATTAATTTTCTTCTCATTGTTTTCTGGAAGAATGTCCTTTAATACATTTTTAGCGATATCAATATCAGGTTTGGATCTGGTTAAGGAAGCAAAGGCAACCACCCGGGTAAGAGCGCCCTCCAGCTCCCTGATATTGGATGTTATCCTGCTGGCGATAAGGCTGAGGATATCATCTGATACGATTATTTTTTCCCTCTCTGAGTATTTTTTCAGTATAGCAAACCTGGTTTCAAAATCAGGGGGCTGTATGTCTGTAACCAGTCCCCACTCAAAACGGGACCTAAGTCTTTCTTCTAAAGAAGAGATATCTTTTGGTTTCCTGTCACTTGATAAAACAATTTGCCTGTTGGTGTCATGCAAAGCATTAAATGTGTGGAAAAACTCCTCCTGGCTGGCATCTTTTTCTTCCAGAAACTGTATATCATCTACCAGAAGAACATCTGTGTTCCGGTAATGGTCTTTAAAGGAAAGCACGGTTTTATCCCTTAAGGCATTAATAAAATCGTTTAAAAATTTTTCAGCAGAAACATATTTTACAGTTAAGTCAGGATAAAGCTGTACCAGGTACTGCCCTATGGCATGAAGAAGGTGGGTTTTTCCCAAACCTACCCCCCCGTATATAAATAATGGGTTGTATGCTTTGCCCGGGTTTTCGCTGACCGCTAATGCTGCTGCATGGGAGAACCTGTTGCCGCTGCCAATAACAAAGGTTTCAAAAGTATACTTGGTGTTAAACATGGAACTGTTAACTTTTTTTTCTTTACTGGCCGGGGCTTTAGAAGCAGGCCTAACCGGCTCACTGTCATTAAAAGAAGCTGGTGTTTTCGGGTTTACCACAATCTTTAGGCTGCAATCTTTATCAATATTATTCTTTATAGAATCTACAATAAGTTTATTGTATCTTGTTTCGAGCCATTCTTTTGCAAACTGGCTGTTAACTGAGAGGGTAAGGCAGTTATTTTCATAAGAGACAGGATAGACGTGTTCAAACCAGGTCTTGTAGGTAGGGGTATTAATGCTGCCTTTAATATCCTCCAATATTGATTTCCAGGAATCGCTTAAATCCATCATGATAGGTTAATATTAAAAATTATTTGAATAATATTCAAGATATTTAATTCCTTTCTGGGATAATCTTCTTTTACCGGAGCTGCTGGAGGTAAGGAGCTTCTTTTTCTCCAGGTATATAAGCTCCCTGTAGGACGTAGAAAGGCTGAAATTTAATTCTTTGGCTATTTTAGAGGGCCCGGCCTCCTCCATTTCCAGAATGAGGGAAAGCAGTTTCTTCTGCCGGAGGGTAAGGTTTAAACCGGCCAGTTCCTTGTCCGGCTCTTCTTTGGGCTCCTCTTTAAGCTGGGAATCTTTATCATAATCTTTCTCACCCGAATCAATTTTTAAGGAAACCACGGTTCCCTTCTTTATGTTGTCTGTTATATCAATAGAGCCCCCCGAGAAAGTTATGGTTTCCTTAACTATGGGAAGCCCTGAACCAACCCCTCTTATGTATTCCTTCATTTTCTGGGTAGCGGAAGTAAAACCGGGAAGGAATGCTTTATCTTTGTTTTCAATACCCGGGCCCTGGTCGGAGATAATTATATGGTTTCCGCCTCCGCATACGGTAATGATTATTTCGCAGAAATTAGCATGGATTAGGTTTTCAATAATCTCCCTTATGATGGTATAAGGAATCTGTCCCCCTGCTTCATGGGAAAGCGTATAGGCTTTTTGGGAAGATTGATTAATAAAATCAGCCACATTGTCAAATGCCAGCTCCACAACCCGGGGTATGCTGCGCATATTATCATATACTGCAATCCTGACCGGTATCATGCTGTCCGATTTTTTATTTGAGCTGGGTTGGCCCTCTACCATAAATATAAAAAGATGGTTGCTAATAAACATTAAAAATTATAGTAATTAACCTTGTTTTTATCAATAAATCTTTTCAACAACTTTTCATCTAAAAAAGTTATTAACAATAAAAATTTAAATCCGGCGAACGTAAATATGGGAAAAAAAGGCTACAGATTGGTAGAAAGGTTAAAAAATAAACAGCTTTTGAAAGCCCATACAGTGGCATTTTTTAAGTTATTAACATTATTTTCCACAGGTGTTGAAAACATTGGGAGGAAAATATGAAAATTTAGAAAAACTCCACTATAATGAATTAAGCTGTGGAAAAACCTTTTCAGGCAACCAGTAAAAGCAGAACAGGTGTTTGACCGGCTGCACTTCTTGATATTACCAGCATTAGTATGTATAATTTAGACCTTAATTAAAAACAGGTAATTTAAAGGATAAAAATGAAAAGGACATACCAGCCGAATGTAAGGAAAAGAAAAAAGAATCACGGGTTCAGGGCAAGGATGAAAACCAAAGCAGGAAGAAGAATTATTGCCAACAGGAGGAGAAAAGGCAGAAAGAAGTTAACTGCTTGACCAAACTGGATACATTAAAGAGGAAAAGCGAATTCAACAGGCTGTATAATCAAGGCAAAATTATTAACTATAGCGCTATAAAAATATATATGCTGGAAAACAGCCTTTATAAAATAAGGGTAGGCATAAGCGTGGGAAAATATGTGGGAAATGCGGTAAAACGAAACCGTATAAAGAGGTTAATAAAAGAGATATTAAGGAAGATAGAAATCAAAGAAAAAGGCCTAGATTTGCTGATAGTGGTAAAAAAGGCAGCAGCAGAAGCCACCTACCATAAATTGGAAAAAGAAATAAATAGTGCGCTGTCTTCCTCCTTTAACTAAACAGTCCCTGATCAATCAAAAGCTATGAAGAAAATATTAATTTTTTTAATAAAACTGTATAAAAAATTTATATCCCCGATTCTTCCAAACAGCTGCAGGTTTATGCCAACATGCTCAGAATACGCGGTGGATGCTGTAAATAAATATGGTGTACTAAAAGGTAGTATTAAATCAATATATAGAATTTTAAGATGTAATCCATTTAATAAAGGCGGTTATGATCCGGTTAAATAAAGAGGGAGGTTTGCTGGTTTGACTCAGATATTGGAATTATTAAGACCTATACAGACAGTAATAGAACATATAATAGTATATTTGTATCAAAATGTTGTCCAGAGCTATGGTGTGGTAATCATACTGCTAACATTAATAGTAAGGGTAGTGCTGACCCCCCTGACTATCAGTCAGACCAAGTCTATGGCAAAGATGCAGAAAATGCAGCCGAAACTAAAAGAGATACAGAAAAAATACAAAGATGACAAGCAGAAAATACAAGAAAAAACAATGGAGTTCTACAAGAAGAATAATGTAAATCCCTTGGCAGGCTGCCTTCCCCTATTGCTCCAGATGCCTATATTTTTTGCTTTATTTCAGGCACTTAGAAACCCCTCAGATATAGTCAAAGATGTGCTGGGACAGTTTACAATAAACGGCGCGGCCAACCCTAATTATAATTTTATGTGGCTAAACCTTAATGAGCCGGACCCTTACTATGTTCTGGTAATACTCATGGTAGGCACCATGTTTCTGACTACCAAGATGACTACCACGGATCCTAAGCAGTCTATGATATCTTATATTATGCCGGTGGTATTTGGCTTTATATCTATAAGGCTGCCGGCAGGAATATTGGTGTACTGGGTTACAACCAACGTGTGGTCAATAGGCCAGCAATGGGTTGTAAACAAGTGGGTTAAGCGCGGCGAAGAGGATGGTGAGAAAAAACAGGAAGAAGAGAAAGAAGAAAAGGAAGAAAAATTAAGCGCTGAACAGAAGAAAGTAATTGCTGGCAAAAAAAGGAAAAAAAGGCGGAAAAAGAAATAAATTGCGAGGTGTTGCAAATGCAAGACAAAAAAATGGAAGAAGCCCTAGATTCATTTGTGCAGTCATTGGAGGAAGAACAGAAAAGCGGCAAGCTGGTCGAACACAATAATTGGAAACAAGAGCAGGAAAAAGAAGATGTATCTGGTTTGGAAAGAGTGGTAGAGTTTATAAAGAAGGCAGTGGAGACTATCTGTATTGGGGAAAACATAAGGGTGGAAGTAGACCAAAACAGCTTGAAGATATCAGTATATGGGGAGGATCTTGCAATAGCTATCGGGAAAAACGGAAAAAATATGGAGGCTTTAGAATATTTAGTAAACCTTATTTCTGCAAGGAAGAAGCTGGTAGACAAAAGTATTTTAATAGATATAAAGGATTACAGAAAGAAAAAAGCTGAAAAGATAAAAAGGACCGCCCTTAAATTAGCCAGGAAAGCAGTAAAGGAAGGAAGAAAAATTAAATTAAAACCAATGTGCTCATTTGACAGAAAAATAATACACAACACACTTTCAGGCATAAAGGATATAAGGACAAAGAGCAAAAACGAGGAACCATACCGAAGGATAATAATTTATCCGGTGAGGGGAGAAAATTAGTTAGGTAAAAACAAACAGCTTAACGGCACCTCAGGGTGCCATTTTTTTTTGCAAACTTGATTTTATAATAAAAAATATTATATAAATATCTAAAAACAGGAAAAATGTCATGTATTTATCAGAAAAAGACACTATTGCTGCCATAGGGACAAATCCGGGTGAAGCAGCTATAGGGATAGTAAAATTGAGCGGGGAAGATGCCGTAAAAATCGCCGATAAGATATTTAGGTCAAAGAGCGGAAAGAAAATAAAGGGCCTAAACACATATTCCCTTATGTATGGCGAGGCTGTTGACAGTAAGGGGAAAACGGTGGATGAGGTGGTGGTAGGGCTAATGAAAAAGCCAAATTCCTATACAAGGGAAGATGTAGTAGAGATTAATGCACACGGTGGAATAGTTGCCACCTCCAAGGTGCTTAACCTTTGTCTTGATAATGGGGCAAGGCTGGCCCAGCCGGGGGAATTTACAAAAAGGGCATTCTTGAACGGAAGGATAGACCTTTCACAGGCAGAAGCGGTAATCGATATTATAAGGTCTAAAACAGAAGAAAGCCTAAAAATTGCTGCTAATAATATAAAAGGCAATGTAAAAAAAGAAATTGAAAAAATAAGGAATGACATTATAGAGGTGCTGGTTCAGCTGGAAGCAAGCGTAGATTTTATAGAGGAAGACCTTGAATTAACCCCCTATGAAGAGCTTAGAAAAACAGTTGGTAGAACTCTTGAAAAGACAGAAAAATTGATTGAAGATGAAAAAAAGGGAGAAATAGTAAAAAACGGCGTAAAAGTTGCCATAGTGGGAAAACCAAATGTAGGAAAATCCAGCCTTCTTAATCTTTTAGTTAAAAAAGAAAAAGCAATAGTAACAGCTATTCCTGGTACAACCAGGGATGCAGTTGAAGAAATTATATATATTTCAGGAATACCATTAATAATGATTGACACTGCAGGAATAAGAAAAACCATAAGCACCATTGAAAAAATAGGGGTGGAGAGAAGTTTAAAACATATAGATGAAGCAGAAATAGTATTGATGGTTATTGATGGGAGCAAGCAAATTGACTTTAGGGATCTAAAGATATTGGAAAGGGCAGAAAATAAAAATACAATAGCAGTAATAAATAAAATAGATCTGGGGATAAAGATAGAAAAGATGGACATAAACAAATTTTTCAAAGAGGATCAGGTTGTTTATATTTCCGCTATCAAGAAAGAAGGAATAGAAAATCTGGAAGAATTAATAAAAAAGAAAGTGCTGGGAAATGGGGAATTAAACCTGGAGGAGAAGATAATTATAAACAACCGGCACAAAAGGATAATGATTGAAGCAAAAAATTTATTGGAAAACGCTGATAAAGCAATGGCAGAAAAAATGTCTGAAGAATTTGCCGCTGCAGACCTTAAGATAGCGGTAAATATTTTAGGAGAAATAACCGGCCAAACAGCAGGAGAAGAGGTATTGGAAAAAATATTTTCACAGTTTTGTATAGGAAAATAATGACAAAAAATAATATTATTGGAAAAAATGGCGAATTGTTTCACGTGAAACATTGGGAATAAACATGTATGAGGTAATAGTAATAGGGGCAGGGCATGCAGGATGCGAAGCTGCATTAGCATCTGCCAGACAGAAAGCAAAAACACTCCTTTTAAGTATTAATATGGACAGTATTGCCGCCATGCCTTGCAATAGTGCGGTGGGAGGACCGGGAAGAGGGCAGCTGGTAAGGGAGATTGATGCTCTTGGCGGTGAAATATCTAAAAATACAGATAAGACATTTATACATATGAGGATGCTGAATACCTCCAAGGGCCCTGCAGTTAGGACTTTAAGGGCATTAGTGGATAAGAGGAGGTATTTCTTAGAGATGAAACATACACTGGAAAACCAAACAAACCTTGATATAAGGCAGGCACTGGTAGTTGATATTAAAAAAGGAGAAGGCGGTTATTGGCTTAAAACAAGCGATAATTATAAATATTTCTCAAAATGTGTGGTATTTTGCAATGGAACTTTTCTAAGGGGAAAGATATTTTGGGGAAATAACAGCCTGGAGGCAGGCAGGCAGGGAGAAATACCTTCAAACCAGCTGCCTAAAAATTTAGAAAAAATTGGAATTAAATTCGGAAGGCTTCAGACAAATACCCCGCCAAGGATAGACAGGAAAAGCGTAGACTTAAAGTTTTTAAAAAAACAAACATATGATAAGAACCCAGAGATGTTTTCCTATGAAAGTAATTATGATGGAAGAGAGCAACTTAACAATTTTATAACCTATGTTAAGGAAGAAGGAATTAATTTTATTAAAAAAAATATTGGTAAAGCGGTTTCCATATCTAAAAACAACCATGCCCAGGGACCAAAATACTGCCCTTCAATCGAGGAGAAGGTAATAAGGTTCCCACATAGAAAAAGGCACCTTCTTTTTATACAGCCGGAGGGGATGAACACTACAGAGATGTATGTTCATGGGTTAATGACTACATTTTCGGAAAAGATACAGTACGGTATATTGAAAAAAATTAAAGGATTAGAAGAAGCAGTAATAACCAGGCCCGGATATGGAGTCGAATATGATTATATACTCCCGTTTCAGATAAACGAGTGCCTGGAAAACAAAAACAATACTGGTATCTTTTTTGCTGGGCAGATTAATGGCACCACCGGTTATGAGGAAGCTGCCGCCCAGGGTATAGTGGCAGGAATAAATGCAGCGAAAAGATCCAGGGGAGAAAAAACTATTAAAATTAAAAGAGAAGACGGATATATAGGAATATTAATAGATGATATTATAACCAAAAAAATTAGCGAACCATACAGGATGCTAACTTCAAGAAATGAATACAGGCTTTACCACAGGCACGACAATGCTGATTTCAGGATGGTAAAAATTTTAAAATGGATTGGATATAAGCAAAAAGCCGAACTTATTGAAAAAAAATATGAAAGGATAAATTCAGCAATTGGGCAGATTCTAAAAAATGGCCCACTGCCGCAGCTAAAAAAGGAAGAATTTGTCTCAAAGTATAAGGATATCCTAATTGGCAACCATGGGTGTTGCCCGCGAGATATTGATAGCGTATATATAAATATTAAATATAAGGATTATATAAAAAGGCAAATAAAGCAAATTGAGCGGATGGAAAACAGTTTAGATTTAGAAATACCGGAAAATATAAGGTATGAAGAGATAAATAATATCTCTAATGAAGCATTGGCCAGACTTAAAGAAAGAAAACCAAACTCATTAGGGCAGGCCCGAAGGCTGGAAGGGGTGGGGGCTGCTGATATTTTTGCACTATTGTGTTATCTTAAAAATGTTTCACGTGAAACATAGGAGAAATACTCGTGTATGATGTTATTGTAATAGGTGCAGGGCATGCAGGATGTGAATCTGCGCTTGCTTGCGCCCGATTAAAACTTAATACCCTTTTGCTTACCATTAATCTGGACAAAATAGCACTGATGCCCTGCAATCCAGCCATAGGCGGAGTAGGGAAGAGCCAGCTTGTAAAAGAATTGGACGCATTAGGCGGCCAGATGGGTAAATCTGCAGACAAAACAGGCATCCAGTTTAAAATACTAAACCAAAAAAAAGGGCCAGCCGTACAGGCTTTAAGGGCGCAGATAGATAAGAAGGATTATGAAATAGAGATGAAAAGGGTGCTTGAAAATACTCCGGGTCTAACTCTAAAACAGGGCACGGTTTCAGAACTACTTACCTGTGGAGGTAAAATAAAGGGCGTGCGCACTGAAGATGGCCTGGAATTTGAGTCCAAAGCTGTGGTGGTTACCAGTGGTACTTTTTTAAGGGGGCGGATTATAATTGGCAGTAAAGACTACCAGGCAGGCAGAATGGGAGAATATCCTGCCATGAATTTAACTAAAAATTTAGTAAGCTTGGGCTTTGAAATGGATAGGTTCCAGACCGCTACCCCTCCCAGGGTTGACAAAAGATCCATTAATTTTTCAAAAACAGATATCAGCCCGGGCGACAAAAACCCAGGCCATTTTTCATTCTGGCACCGTCCTGGTGAAAAGCTGCAGAACAATATACCCAGTTATTTGACCTATACTAACAGCAGAACACATAACCTGATTTCTAAAAATATAGCGCATTCTCCCATCAGGTCCGGCATAATAAATACCCATGGGCCAAGGCATTGTCCCTCCATAGACAGAAAAGTTATTAACTTTCCCCATAAGCAGAAACACCCTGTATTCATTGAGCCGGAAGGTACGCGAACAAACGAGATGTATCTACAGGGGCTAACTACCAGTATGCCTTTTGAGTTGCAGCAGAAAATCATTAATACGGTAAAAGGCCTTGAGGAGGCGAAAATTGTCAGGCCCGGCTATGCTGTTGAATATGATTACCTTATCCCAAGCCAGCTGAACTATACAATGGAGTCAAAAATTGTAGAAAATTTATATTTTGCCGGGCAGATAAACGGGACATCAGGCTATGAAGAGGCCGCGGTCCAGGGATTTGCAGCAGGAGTCAATGCTGCATTGAAAATTCTGGGTAAAAAACCTTTGATTCTAACCAGAGATAACAGTTATATAGGTGTTTTAATTGACGATATAATCACCAAAGACCTCAGCGAGCCTTATAGGATGTATACCTCCAGAGCTGAATACCGCCTGCTTCTCAGATCCGATAATGCGGATCTGAGGCTGAGCGCTTTAGGTTATGAAATTGGCCTTCTGGATAAAAATGATTACCAGAAGGTATTGGATAAACAAGAAAGGATTGATAAATTGATTCAGGAGCTAAAGAAGACTACCTTAACCCCGGGCAGTGATTTCTCGGATCGGCTAAACGCTTCTATAAAGGAACCTGTAAGGGTATATGATTTACTCAAAAGGCCAAATGTAAGTATTGATGATATCAGGCTATATGCGGGAGTATCAAAAAATGGAGACAGCAGCGAGGTCTGGAGACAGGCGGAAATAATCATCAAGTATGAAGGTTATATCAATAGGCAGCTCGAGGATATTAAAAAAGCAAAAAACCTGGAAAAATATATTCTGCCTCCGGGCATAGATTATTTTGAATTTAATGGCTTAACCTACGGGGCAAGGGAAAAATTATCAAAAAAAAGGCCGAATACATTAGGGCAGGCATCAAGAATAGCCGGTGTTTCTCCGGCAGATATATCTATCCTGATGCTTAGCCTAAGGCGGAGATAGGTTATATATTGGATTATAAAGAAAAAATTATCAGTTACCTCCATGAGATAGGGATAACAGGGAAACAGGATGCAGCTATAAAATCAATTCAATATCTAGAACTATTATATGGGGAGAACAAAAATATCAATCTTGTCGGCACCAGAGAAAAGGACCTAGTCCTTACCAGGCATTTTCTGGATTCATTATCAATACTTAAATATCGGGAAGAATTTTTTTCAGGAGCATCCCTTATAGCGGATATCGGCAGCGGAGGGGGCCTGCCGGGGCTCTTGCTTTCTGTCTTTATGCCGGACAAAAATTTTTATCTTGTGGAAAAGTCTCTAAAAAAAGCAGATTTCTTAAATAGGGCAATTAAGATTTTAGGCCTGGATAATGCAACAGTTTACAGGGGAAGGGCAGAACAACTGGCCAGGGATAATAAACACAGGGAGAGATACGACCTGGTTTTAGCAAGGGCGGTTACAAGTTTCGGCATTTTAGCAGAATTAATAATTCCATTTTGTAAAATAAGTGGTAAAATTATATTCTATAAAAGCAGGAAAGTGTTCGAAGAGATTGAAAAATATAATGATTTCATAAAAACACTTGGAGGAAAAATTTTAGGGCTGCACGAGGTAAGTGTACCAGGGCTGGATGAATTTAGAGCCTTTCTGGAAATTGAAAAGGAGCGGGCTGCGCCGCTAAGATATCCCAGGAATTTTTCAAAAATAAAAAGGGACCCAGCTAAGTAATATTTATGTATATGTATATATATGCAATTCTTTAAAAGAGTATTTACAAAAAGCCAAAACAGTGAGCCACAGGCAGACCGCTATAACCAGGAATGCAGGATAATCGCAATAGCCAACCAGAAAGGGGGAGTTGGAAAAAGCACTACTGCAGTAAACATGGCAGCATATCTGGGAATGGAAGGATTTAAGACCTTGCTTGTGGATATGGATCCACAGAGCAATTCCACCAGCGGCATCGGCATAAACTCAGAGAATATAAAAGGTTCTGTTTACGACCTGCTGATAGAAGAAGAAGATCCCGATAATGTGATAGTAGATACAGAGTATGAAAACTTAAAGCTGCTTCCCTCAGCAATAGAGCTTGCTGGTGCAGAGGTGGAAATGGTTTCAGGGATGAAGAGGGAATACAAGTTAAAAAAAGCAGTAGATAAAATAAAAGACAGGTTCCAGTTCATTATAATAGATTGCCCTCCGGCGTTAGGTCTGCTAACCATAAATGCATTAACGGCAGCAAAGGAAGTTCTGATACCCATTCAGTGTGAGTATTATGCTTTGGAAGGGCTGGGACAGCTGATTAATACTATCAACCTGGTCAAGAACAATTTGAATGAAGATTTAACTATAACCGGAGCAGTTATGACAATGTATGATCCCAGGATAAAGCTGGCCGAGCAGGTTATAGATGAGGTTAAAAAATATTTTAGCGAAAAGGTTTTTGGCACCATCATTCCCAGAAATGTAAGACTAAGCGAAGCACCGAGCTATGGGCAGCCAATAATGATCTATGACTCTGGGTGCAAGGGAGCACTGGCATATAAAAATTTGACAAAGGAAGTGATTGATAATGGCAAGAAGAGGATTGGGTAAGGGGCTTGGGGCATTAATACCAAGCACCAAGGACAACCAGCAGTCAGATAAATTCAGGGTTACAGAGATACCCTTAACAGATATAACTCCAAACAGAAATCAGCCAAGGCAAAACTTCAGTGACGAATCCCTGGCTGAACTTTCGGATTCCATAAAAGAATTTGGGGTAATACAGCCCATACTGGTTAGAAATATTGACGGACAGGAAGAAAGGTATGAAATAATTGCAGGGGAGAGAAGATACCGTGCCTCAAAGCTGGCGGGATTGGAAAGCATACCCTGCATTATTTCCCAAGATATTGACGACATGTCTTCAGTAGAAATGGCCCTGATAGAAAATATACACCGGGATGATTTGAGCCCAATGGAATTAGCTTTTACCTTCAGACAGCTAATAGAGGAATTTAGAATAACCCATGAGGAACTTTCCCGGAGAGTAGGCAAAAGCAGAACAGCAATCACAAATTCATTAAGGCTGCTAACCCTGCCTGTAGAGGTACAGAAACTTGTAGATGAACAAAAAATAAGTGCCGGCCATGCCAGGTCCCTTCTAGCACTGGAAGATGAACAAGAGAAGGTAAGGCTTGCAAAAATCATAGCTAAAAGAAGCCTAAGCGTAAGAGATGTAGAGAACCTGGTCAGTGAGCAGAAACAGAAGGTTAAGGATTCAAAAAAGAAGAGCGTTCTGCTACCTTCGAAATTACCAGAACTTTCTGAGAAGCTTTCCAGCTATCTTGACGCCCCTGTAAAAATAAAGATTACTCAAAAAAAGGGCAAGGTGGAGATTAATTTTGGCAGCATTAAGGATCTGGAGAGGATTGTAGGTAAAATTGTTAAATAACCGTCCAGATTGGCTTAAGAAAAGGATAATCCTCAATAATGCAAATATCTCTGAAATAAAGAAGCTGGTAGAAGGCTCTAATCTACATACAGTATGTCAGAGCGCAAGGTGTCCCAATATTTTTGAATGTTTCAGCAAAAGGACTGCCACCTTTATGCTTATGGGCAACCGCTGCACAAGGAATTGTGCTTTTTGCGGAATAGATTCAAAAGAACCCTTTAAGCTGGATGAGAACGAACCCCGAAATGTATCTATTGCAGCTGTAGAGATGGGGTTAAAATATGTTGTCCTGACTTCAGTTACCAGGGACGACCTTCCTGATGGCGGCGCCCGGCATTTTGTCCGCACCATCAGGGAAATAAAGGAGAGGCTCCCGGATTGCCGGATTGAGTGCCTGATACCGGACCTTAAGGGAAACATTGGACATTTAAAAAAAATAGTTTCCCAAAATATAGCTGTATTGAACCATAATATGGAGACAATAGAGAGGAATTACCCAAACATTAGGCCTGGGGCCCGCTATGACACCTCTCTAAAAATTTTGATGGAGGCCAAGAAAGCCAGGCCGGATATCTATACCAAGTCAGGATTTATGGTGGGCCTTGGCGAGAGCCTTAAAGAAATTGAGGTATTATTAAGGGATTTAAAGGAAGTTGATTGTGATATCATTAGCATAGGACAATACCTTAGACCTTCGGTAAATAATATAGGGGTGGAAAAATATTATACTCCTGATGAGTTTGAACAAATTGCCAGGCTCGCAAAAGAGGTAGGTATAAAATCTGTTGCCAGCGGTGCTTTCGTCCGCTCCTCCTATAAAGCTTCTCTGCTCCTAAAAGATATGGAAGAAGGTAAATGAAATGGAAATGTCTAAGAAATATATAAACTTATGCAGGAGCAGGGGAGTACAGGCCTTATGCAAGTGGAATGCAGGTGACCGTTTTCTGGCTGTATCCCAGGATCTTTTTGTGTTTTTGGAAAAAATTTTAGGATGGGAACAAGAAGAAATGTGCAAGGTCTGGGTTCCAAACTATGATTCCAGTTTTGAAATGGAAAAGAAAAACCTTTTATGGGTGCCTAACCTCTCACAGGTAATATCCGGCATAAAGGAAATTACGCCCACCTTAAAGAAGATGGCATTAGAGTTTATTGACGGAAAATGGAGCTGCAGCCTGCATTATGTTTCGCCATCTAATGACAAGATAATTCCCATTGTAAATTTTGCTAAGACCGGAAAAACTGCATGTATGAAAACACTGGTAACCCTTACCAGGATTAATAGAAAATGAAAGGCACCTACTGCCTTATTTTATCCTGCCTGAAGGATTTTTCTATCCCAGTTGGGAAACTGGGGATACGCAATTTCTCAGAAGGTGGCTATGTCTACGTAGGTTCAGCATTAAATGGTTTGGAAAACAGGGTTGCAAGGCACCTGGCAAAAGATAAAAAGCTTTTCTGGCATATAGATTACCTGCTTAACAGCAACTACGCTGGCATAGATTACATAATGTACCGGAATATGCCTGAAAGGTATGAATGTCCTACAGCAAAGCTTTTAGCAGAAAAATTAAAGAACTGCCCGGGATTTGGGTCCTCAGATTGTAAATGCAGAAGCCATCTTTTTTATTTTGAAAAAAAACAATACATGTTTGTTTGCAGATTACTCAGCAAGGCTGGTTTTAAGCTTAGCAAGCCAGGAAACTGGATGCCATAGCTATTTTTTTATAAGGAAATAGGCAAATTCAGAAGTAAGGTTGGGTGCAAAGCTAACAGTCTTTCTGCCCTGGGATACAGTGTAGACACGGTCTAGGATTTTTATGTTTTCGGCCTGGCAGAATTCGTGGAAATCCTTTACCGTGAACAGGTGTATATTTGGGGTTTCATACCAGTCGTAGGGAAGTATTTCAGTCTTTGGCATCTTTCCTGTAAACAGGATGGAAAGCCTGATCTTTATATATGCAAAATTGGGGAAGCTTACCATTGCTTTTTTCCCTATGGTTAATATATCCCTTATAACTTTTTTAGGTTCATGGGTTAACTGCAAAATATCATCTGCAAGCACATAATCAAAAGAGGCTGGGGGATAATCATTTAAGTCTTTGTTTATGTCTCCCTGGATTACCGAAAGGCCCTTGGAAATGGATGCCAGAACTTTCTGTTCTGATATATCCAAGCCAAAGCAGCTAGCTTTTCTGGTATTTATCAGCTCCTGCTGTATTTCTCCGGATCCGCATCCTAAAACCAGAACTCTTGAATTTTTATCTATCCATTTTGAAAAAACCGCGTTAACCATCTATGCCTCCAATGATTTCAAGAAACCTTTTACCGCATCCTTAAATTTTGGTAAATCAATAAGGAATGAGTCATGACCAAAAGGCGACTCAATATTGCAGTAAGCGGTATCCATACCATTTATCTTCAGTGCTTTAACTATTTTAAGTGATTCTTCCTTAGGATAGAGCCAATCAGATGAAAAAGAAATAATAAAAGACCTTGCCTTGACCGGTATTAATGCTTCTGCAAGAGTTTGGCTGCCGTTGTAGAGGTCGAAAGCATCTATTGCCTTGGTTATATATAGATAAGAATTGGGGTCAAACCTTTTTATGAAAGAGTCTCCCTGGTACTGAAGGTAGCTTTCCACTTCAAACTCTTTTGAAAAATCTATTTTTCTATTTGCATGCTCACCAAATATCTTTCTCCCAAACTTCTGCTGCATTGACTGTTGGCCAAGATAAGTTATATGGCCAATCATCCTGGCAATCTTAAGACCTGTATGAGGTTTTAAGCCTTGATGATAGTAGTCCCCGCCATTCCAGTTAGGGTCTGATAGTATAGCGTAACGGCCTACGCTGTTAAAAGCAATAGCCTGGGCTGTATGAGTGGGGGAGGTGGCAATGAATACAGCTCCTTCCAGGGATTGCGGGTAGTTTACTGCCCACTGGAGAGCCAGCATGCCCCCCATGGAGCCGCCAGTTGCGCATAAAAGCTTTTTAACCCCAAGGTATTCCAGAAGCTTTTTCTGCGGCCTCAGCATGTCGGAAATGGTTATGGGGGGAAAAGAGGTTCCGTAAGGCTTGCCCGTCCCCGGATTTATGGACGAGGGGCCGGTGGTACCCTTGCAGCCCCCCAGAACATTGGCGCATACCACAAAGTATCTGTTGGTGTCAAAAGGCTTGCCGGGACCGATCATAAAGTCCCACCACCCCGGTTTTCTGTCCTCATCAGAGTGATAAAAAGCAGCATGTGCATCTCCTGAAAGTGCATGGAAGACAAGCACCGCATTGGAGCCTGTGCTGTTAAGGCTGCCGTATGTTTCATAGGCTATCTCTACCCCTGAAAGTTTATCTCCGCAGTCAAGTTCAAGAGGTTTAGCCTCATCGTAAAGTAAAATTGTTTTTGTTTCAGTTAAATTTTTCATTTTTAATATAGTCTATTAAATCTATAGAATTTATAGTGTATAATAGTTTATTAATTAGCGTTTGTCAATTTATTTAAGTTATAATAAAATACTTATTCTATAGGAATAGTAATATTATTATTATGAAAATTTCAACCAGAGGAAGATACAGCACCAGGATGATGCTGGAGCTGGCACAAAGATATAATGAAGGACCCATATTCTTAAAGGATATAAGCAGTGCCCAGGAGATTTCCCTAAAGTATCTCTCACAGCTTATAATCCCCCTTAAAATAGCGGGCCTGGTTAAATCCACGCGTGGAGCCCACGGAGGGTATATGCTGGCCAGGGCACCAGAAAAAATCAATCTGAGGGAGATTGTAGAAGCAGTAGAGGGCCCCATAAACCTGGTAGACTGCATAAGCGATCCTGGATTTTGCCAACGCATAGAAGACTGTGTAACCAGGGATGTATGGGAAGAAGTGAGCAAGGAAATTTACGATAAGCTCAGCGGGATATCTTTAAAGGATATGGTAAACAGGTGCGAGCAGAAAAATTAGGTTTTGGGTATCATTAAGTTATCTGTTCTGCCATTTTTTGCGGTAAATAGCGTTTTACCTCAAAACTTCCATAGGCTGCCGGCTTCGCTTATATTATGCCGGGATATTATTCAGATACGATATTTTCCCCCATACCGCTTAAAGGGATAATCCCAGAACAAGCCCTCATTTATGGAGATAGAAAATCTTTATTTTCTCCCCAGCTGAGATATAACCTCTTTGGAAATCTTTTCAACAAGGTCTGAATAAAGCACAGTTTTTGCTTCAGGCCTAAACCTGGGATCTAAAACCTCGCAGCTCTCTTCATCACAGGAAATACACAGAGACTTGTCCGCAGCACACATCTTGGAGCTGCCAAAAACCCGCATCCTGTCTTTGACAGTTTCTTTTGCTGCATACATGGCTTTCTTTACCATATCAGGGTAGCTTATAGCCCCGGGATTCTTATCCAGATAATCTCTTACCTGGTTTACTGCGCTTTGGGATATTCCGGTATAGAAATTAATCTTGCATATGCCCAGAGTAACAGCCTTTCTGAAATCATCATCAGATATCCCTGAACCTCCATGCAGAACCAGGGGTATGTCAGCCTCTTCTCTTATGCTGCTAAGCCTTTCAAAATCAAGTTCTGGCTCACCCTTATATAAACCATGCACATTTCCTATGGCTATGGCCATGGCATCGACACCGGTTTCCTGCTTAAACCTGACTGCTTCCTCAATTTTGGTAAAAAGGTCCTTCTGGGCAGCATGTGCAGTTGCTGCGGATTCTCCTACTGCCTCTCCACCAACAGCGCCAATCTCGCCTTCTACGCTAACACCCAGGCTATGCGCCAGGCTTACTACTTCTTTGGTTCTGGCTATATTTTCATCCAGTGGATACTTGCTTCCGTCAAACATAACAGAGCTAAAACCGGCCCTGATGGCTCTCAGCACAGTCTTTAGGCTTTGGCCATGGTCCAGGTGTACACAGATTGGTATATTAACCTTGTTTGCTGCTTCAGTTATGGCAGGCCCTATCTCTTCAAAGTTAAGATACTTAAAATGGACTTCAGCTATCTGCATTATAATTGGGGAGTTTTCTTCTAAAGCTGCGTCTATTAAAGTATCGATAAAATCGAGATTTGTGACATTGAAGGCACCAACTGCATATTTATTTTCCTTGGCATGGGCAAGGAGGTCCTTAAGGTTTATAAGAGCCATTAACTCATCCTTTAGTATTTGGTTTACAATTATCTTTTGTGCCCTAAATTATATAAGCAGTTAATTTTTAAATCAAGCAGCCTGATGCAGCCAGGTAGAAAAAAGGAAGGATTAGTGCTATATTCCTATCTAATCTGAATTTAACAAGGAGGAAACATGATTTATGCCTATGTGCTGATTAAGACAGAGCCGGGCATGCAGAATGATGCTTTGACTAAAATAAGGAAGACGAAGGGAGTAGAAAAGGTCCATACCGTAACCGGGCCATATGATATTATAGCTTTTGTAGAAGGAGAGGATCTGGGATCACTGGGAAAGACTGTTGTATCAAAGATACAGAACCTGAATATGATCAAGGATACCATGACTTGCATAGTCCTGGACATGCTGTAATATGAAGCAAAAAAATGGGGATGCAACCTGTTTTAAGATAATAAAGGGGCAGGAGTCTGGGACTCAGCGGCATAAACCTGCAGCGCTGTGCTGAAATCCTGGCAGAATATTATATGAAAAATATTGCCTGAAGGTATGTACCATCTGTTTGGGTTTTATAAACAGCCATAAGATAAAAACTGGTCAATTTCTGTATTTTAAGGGGGGAGCACATTGGTAGAGCTGGTTGCCATAGACCTTGACGGCACGCTTTATGACTCAAAATCAAGGATTAGCCTGGAGAATAAAAAGGCAATTGCTGAATGCTTGAGCAGGGGAATCAAAGTAGTGGTAGCTACAGGCAAAACCATATATTCGGTATCCAGGATAATAGAAGAATTAAATCTTATCCACCCCCAGATAGTATCAGGGGGAACGGCAATAATTGATTGCCGCAAAAATCTGTTCTTCAAGCTAAAAATGCCTTTAAGCTATTCAAATGAGGTTGTAAGGCTTTGCCGCAAGCATAAAAAAGGATTGGCCTTAAGTGCCAGTGACGGGATTATATATTATGAGGCAGATGATGCCGGCATTGACTTTATTGCCAGAACCGGAGATAAAGTCCAAAAAGTAGGCAACCTAATAAAGGAAGGATACACTGGAAATGCCCTTGTGTTTACGGTAACCATTACTGCAGAAGATCCTTTTAACAAACTGGTGGAAAAAAAATTAAAGGGCAAGGCTAAGCTGAGAAGGGGCCCCCTTTTTCTAAATGTCCTGAACAAGGATGCGGGCAAGGCTTTTGCCCTCAAAAAGATAATGGAAATGTTTGGTATTGGGAGCAGCCGGGTAGTATCCATAGGGGACAGCGAAAATGATATGGGCATGATCAAGCTTGCAGGCACAGGCATAGCTATGGCCAATACTCCGCTTCCGGTAAGGCAGTCAGCGGATTTTGTGGTATCGGATAACGATAACTGCGAAATAGCAGAGGCTATAAACAGGTTTGTGCTAATTTAGGAATCTGGATAGGTGCAAGCAATACAGATTATTAAAGGCAGCAGGACCTTCTGCTATAAGCCCTGCTGCCTTTACTGCCAGACTGGTCCGGGGTACCTTTTGCCGGATTTAGTTATGGGTTACAGTACAGACAGATAGGTTTCCAGTTCATAATTGGAAACATGGGTCCTGTACCTGTCCCACTCAATTTTTTTATTGTCAATAAACTTATGGAAGATATGCTCACCCAGGGTTTCTTTGACCAGCTTGCTCTGCTCCATGAATTTGACAGCCTCAAACAGGTTATTGGGCAGGGTCTCTATGCCTGCCTCTTCTCTTTTCTTCTCATTCATCTCAAATATGTTTTCTTCTATTGGGGCCGGCAGGGAATAATTATTAATTATGCCTTCCAGGCCTGCAGACAGCATAACACTGAAGGCCAGGTAGGGGTTGCAGGCAGGATCGGGACACCTGAACTCTACTCTGGTGGAAGACTCCTTGCCAGGCTTATACATGGGCACCCTTACCAGCGTGGAGCGGTTTCTTCTGGCCCAGGATATATATACCGGAGCTTCATAGCCGGGCACCAGCCTCTTATAAGAGTTTACCCACTGGTTGGTTATGGCTACTATCTCCTTTGAATGGTTAAGTATGCCCGCTATATAGGCTTTTCCCTCCTTGGAAAGGTGGTATTTATCATTTGGGTCATAGAATAAATTTCGGTCTCCCTTAAAAAGAGACTGATGGGTATGCATTCCGCTGCCGTTAACCCCGAATATGGGTTTGGGCATAAAAGTGGCGTAGACACCATGCTTGGTTGCCACCTCTTTTACTAAAAGCCTGTAGGTCATGGCATTGTCTGCCATGGTAAGGGCATCTGTATACCTTAAATCAATTTCATGCTGGGAAGGAGCAACTTCGTGGTGGGAGTACTCAACCCCTATCCCCATGGATTCCAGGTAAAGGACCGTATCCCTTCTGAGGCCGCTGGCTACATCCAGGGTGGTAAGGTCAAAATAACCCCCCTTATCCAGTATCTGAGGGGCACCTTCATCCGACTTGAAATAAAAGAACTCAAGCTCAGGGCCAACATAAAATGTATAGCCCATATCTTTTGCCCTCTTAAGAGTCCTTCTTAGGACCCAGCGGGGATCGCCTTCAAAGTGTGTGCCTTCAGGCTCAAGGATATCACAAAACATCCTGGCTACTCCGTGCTCCTCGGGGCTCCAGGGAAGGATCTGAAAGGTATTGGGGTCAGGCATGGCAATAACATCGCTTTCCTCTATTCTTGAAAAGCCTTCAATTGATGAACCATCAAAACCCATACCTTCTTCCAGTGCATTTTCAAGCTCTTCCACAGTTATGGCAAAACTTTTTAAAAAACCCTGTACATCGGTAAACCATAACCTTATAAACTTTATACCCTTTTCAGCTGCTTTCTTTAAAACGTATTCTTTCATCTGGTCCCTATTTTTCATTTTATCCTCCTCGGTAATTAATCATATGTGGTATTATACATTAAATATTATCATTATTTTGTTAAATCTATGTAAACTTTTATCCTATTGCATTTTTGCCTTCCTCTCCGGTTCTTATCCTTATGCAGTTTCCCAGCTCAATTACAAAAATCTTTCCGTCACCGATGTTGCCGGTACGCGCCCCGGCAGTAATAGCATCAATTGTGGGCTGTAGATATTCATCGTTTACCGCTATCTCCAGCCTTACTTTCTTAAGAAGGTTTATCTCGTGTATGACCCCCCGGTAAGTTTCGGTATACCCCTTTTGCTGCCCGCAGCCAAGCACATTGGTAACAGTCATCTTATATATCTGGTTATCAAACAGAGCTTTTTTTACATCTGGCAGCTTATGTGGCTGAATCATGGCTATAATTAATTTCATCTTATCCTCCCTTTAATCATTTTGAAAAATTTGGAAACCCGCGTATGCTTCCATGGCATGTTCTTCTATGTCCAGGCCCTTTATCTCTGTCTCTTTTAAAACACGCAGGCCAACAGTCTTTTTAATCACCAGAAATGCCAGGGACATGGTGCCGAAAGTCCAGGCAAAAACACTCAGCACTCCTGTTAACTGTATGAGTAATAAATTTGGCCCTCCGCCAAAAAATAGGCCGGCTGTATTGTCAAAACCCGCCAGTGAGCTATATCCGGGCTGCGCGAAAAGCCCTACTGCAAGAGTGCCGAAAGCGCCACAGATGCCGTGTACAGAAATTGCGCCCACCGGATCATCAATCTTAAATTTTTTATCCAGCAAGTCTACAAATACACTGCACAGGATACCGGCAATCCCGCCGATTATTATTGCACTTAGCGGAGAGACCAGCGCACAGCCTGCGGTTATAGCTACCAGCCCTGACAGCGTGCCGTTTAAGGTCATCGATGCATCTGGTTTTTTGTACCTTGCCCAGACAAAGAACATTGAACTGGCTGCACCTGCGGATGCGGCCAGGGTGGTAGTAACCGCAATCGTAGAGATTGCCTGGCTTGAGCCGGATAAAGTGCTTCCTGCATTGAACCCAAACCACCCGAACCACAGTATAAAGACACCCAGTGAAGCAAGGGATATATTGTGCCCGGGGATAGCATTGGAAGTTCCGTCAGGATTGTACTTGCCTAGCCTGGGGCCAATTATAATTGCACCCGCCAGGGCAGCCCAGCCTCCGGCTGAGTGGACTACTGTTGAGCCGGCAAAATCAATCATTCCCAGGCCGGTCAGCCAGCCGCCGCCCCAGATCCAGTGGCCGGCAACCGGATAAATGAATGCGGTGATTATTACTGTGTATATAAGGTAGCTGGCAAATCTTGTCCTTTCAGCCATGGCTCCTGATACTATAGTAGCTGCGGTAGCTGCAAATACTGCCTGAAATATCCAGACTGCAAAATTAGAAGTATCTGCAGGGTTAAGGACAGAAAGAAGAAATCCATCTTTTCCTATAAACCCTCCTGCATCTGTGCCGAACATAAGACCGTAACCGATGAAAAAGAAAACTAATGAGCCAAGGCTAAAATCCATAAGGTTTTTCATCAGTATATTCACCGTGTTTTTGGCCCGGGTAAAACCGGCCTCTACCATGGCGAAACCAGCCTGCATAAAAAATACAAGGAATGCCGCCAGCAAAATCCATATGGTATCCATAAGAGCTCCAATCTAATTATTGCTAATGGGGATATTTTAGCCGGCTGATATTGCAGTCAGGTTAAATGGATGTTAAATCTGTGTTAAATCTGGGGAAAACATGTACCCCACATTCCTTATTGTTTTTAGCATAAGATTATAGGGGGAGGGGAGTTTTGCCCTGAGCCTCCTTATATGGACATCCACAGTCCTGCTGCCTCCATAAAAATCATATTCCCAGACCAGTGAAAGCAGTTTGCTCCGGGAAAAAACCTTATCCTGGTTCTCTAGAAGCAGCTTCAAGAGCTGGTATTCCTTGTAGGTAAGCTCTATGGGGTTTTTCTCTACAGTTAGCTCATACTTGTCCTTATTCAGGGATAGACCCCCAACACTTATGCCTTCTTTTGGCTGAAGGATGTTTTTATCTGGTGAAATTCTCCTTATTCTGTGAGAGAGTTCCTGTTGGATATGCTCGGCGAAAACAAAATCATCAAACTCCAGGCCGGTATTTTTAAAAAAGTGCGTCTGGCTGTAGGTTAAAATAAGCAGGACAGGTATGCCTTGTCTATTTATATTTTTACAAAACGCTTCAGACAGGCTGAAGCCGGCCTTCAAACTGCTTATATCCACCACTGCTATGTGATTGCCTAAATCAAAAACAGCCTCAAAGGCCTCTTCGTTTCTTATTGTAAAACCTTGGGGAGAAAGTATTTGATTTATGGTGTCTATGGTTTTTTTGCTTTCAGAAAAAATTATAATGTTCATTTCAAATCAAGGGCTCTTTAGGTAAGTTTAAAAGCATTTGTGATGGGATACCTCCTGTCTTTGCCGAATGCCCGGGAGGTTATTTTTATGCCCGGAGCTCCCTGCCTTCTTTTATACTCGCTGAAATCAATCATGTTTATTACTTTTTTGACCACCTGGGGCTCCATGCCCATGTTAACAATTGATTCATAATCTTTTTCCTCTTCTATGTAGGCCTTCAGTATAGAGTCCAAAAGCTCGTATTTTGGAAGCTTGTCCTCATCTTTCTGGCCCGGCTTTAGTTCAGCAGAAGGCGGTTTGGTTATTATATTTTCCGGTATAAGGCCGGAGTATTTCTTGTTAAGAAACCTGCATATTTTATAGACCATGGTTTTATAAACATCCTTGATAGGAGAAAAACCTCCCACCATATCTCCATAAAGTGTGCTGTAACCTACACTTATCTCGCTTTTATTGCCTGTAGCCAGAACCAGCCAGTGATATTCATTGGCCATGGCCATAAGGATATTACCCCTTATTCTTGCCTGGATATTTTCTTTGGTGACATTTACCTGGCGGGTTTTAAGCAGATGATTTAAGCTTTCAAGGTAACATTCATACATATCGGTAATGGGAACTATGATATGGTTAATTCCCAGATTGGCACTAAGCTCTTCAGAATCCCTGATACTGCCCTCTGAAGAATAAAGGGAGGGCATAAGCAGGGCATTTACATTTTCATTACCCAAAGCAAAAGAAGCTACCACCGCAGTAAGGGCAGAATCAATTCCTCCGCTAAGACCCAGGACGGCCTTATGGAACCCATTCTTTAAGACATAATCCCTGGTTCCGGTTACCAGAGCATAAAAGATCTCTTCCTCTGGGCAGGACACCGTTTTTGGGTACCGGTCCCGGCAGGCCTCCAATTTTCTTTTTTTGTCCTTTATCTTGTATCCTGTACTAACCAGGGACACTTTGCTGTGTTGCAGCGCTGCCCTCTGGTTCTTAAATTTCTTATCTTCCAGCCTGGAAAAATTAACCCCGCTTAAATCAAGATCCAGAACAAGGCTGTCCTCGGAGAAAGGCTTTGCCCTGGCCAGTATTTTGCCGTTTTCATTTACAGCCATGCTGCTGCCGTCAAAAACCAGCTCGTCCTGGCCCCCAACCAGATTAACATAGAAAATGTTTACCCGGTTATCCACTGCCCTGGTAAAAAGGAGCTTTTCCCTTTCCTGCACTTTGCCCGTATAATACGGGGAGGCAGCTATATTTATGATAAGGGAAGCCCCTCCGGTTATAGACTGGATGCTTGCAGGGCCTGAAGAATAGTATATGTCCTCGCAGATGTTTATCCCTATGCGTATACCATCAACAACCAGCACGGTATTGCTGTTTCCCTTCTGGAAATACCTTTCTTCATCAAAGACAGAGTAATTGGGAAGGAACTGTTTATGGTACAGGTGGGAAATTTTCTTGTTGCAGAGAACCGCCGCAGAATTAAAAAGGTCTTCTCCGCTGTAGGCGCAGCCTACTATGGCGATGATATTATCGGTAAAACCGGCAAGCTTATCCAGAAAATTTAGATTTTCTTTAATAAAGGCAGGCTTTAACAGCAGGTCTTCCGGAGGATAGCCGGGGAGGCTGAGCTCCGGAAATACAGCAATATCGGCTTCCATCTTTTTTGCATCTTCAATATGCCGGGCAATCAAATTAAAATTATTCTTTATATCTCCTACCGTGGGGTTTATCTGCCCACCGTAAAGCCTTATGCTTGTTATTTTTGCTCCCCGTCTTGAAATTTTTCCTTTGCTTGTCTGGAAATCCGCTCCGGTGTCCAGGGCGGATTCCAAACCAGGTTAACCTTTACCCGGCCTGCCCCTTCCAGCTTTTTAATTTCCTTTTCCGCCTGCTGGGTAATAAAGGCATGCATGGGGCATCCTTTTGTGGTCATGGTCATATCAACCTCGACATTGTTTTCCGGGCCAACATCTATCTTATATATCAGGCCTAAATCTACAATGTTTAAGGGTATCTCCGGATCGTATACCCCGGAGAGGGCATCCATGACCGCCTTTTTAGTTATTTTCTTACCACTCATAAAGGTATCCCCCCCAATATCTATCCATATATATTTTAATAGAATATCCGGTTAAATTGAAACACAATAAATGGATAGCTAAAAACCGGAAGAAGACCTCAGCTTGGCCACAATCTGCGGAAACACTTCCAAAAAGTAGTCAACCTCTTCTAAAGTGTTTTCCAGCCCCAGAGTTATTCTTATAGAGCCAACCGCCTCTTCACAGCTTATTCCCAGCGAGGTTATTGCGGAAGCGGGTTTAATTGAAGAAGCTGCACAGGCAGAACTTCCGGACACTGCTATTCCAGCCTTGTCCAGCTCCGCTACCATGGCCTGGCCGCTGACATTTTTTAGGGTAAAGCTGCAGTTGCCAGGGAGCCTTTTTACAGGATGGCCGCATAGCCTTATGCCCTCAATACTGTTAAGGGCCCCTTCTATAAGGTATTCCCTGAGGACGGTAAGCCTTATAATCTTATCAGCAAGGCTGTCCCCGCCCACCCGGGAGGCTTTAGCCAGGCCTGCAATCAAAGGGACGTTTACTGTGCCCGAACGAACCCCCCTCTGCTGGCCGCCCCCAAAAATCTGGGGCATTATCCTGGTGCCTTTCCTTATGTAGAGCGCCCCCACTCCTTTGGGGCCGTATACCTTGTGGCCCGAAATGGACAGCAGGTCAACATTAAGACTAGATACATCGGTGGCTATATTGCAAAAGCTCTGGGCTGCATCGCTATGAAAGATTATTCCCCTCTCTTTTAGGAGATGGCCAATCTGGGCTATAGGTTCAATGGTGCCGAATATATTATTGGCATGCATGATGGTAACCATGATAGTCTGGGGCCTGAGGGCTTTTTTAACCTCCCCGGGATCCAGGGTCCCGTAACTGTCTACCGGCAGAAAAGTTACCTCAAAGCCCTTCCTCTGAAGCCTTTTTAAGGGCATTACTGCTGCAGGGTGCTCTATGCTTGAGCTTATAATATGGTTTCCCTTTTTCTGGTAAGCTTCCGCAACCCCGAATATAGCCAGGTTATTGCTCTCGGTCCCTCCGCTGGTAAATATTACCTCTTCAGGCGCTGCCCCCAATGCGCCGGCAACGTCTTGTTTTGCTTTCTGGAGGATCCGGTTTGCTTCCCTTCCGGGCCGGTGGGGCTCAGAAGGGTTCCCATAGAATCTGGTAAAGCAGGCAGCTATCTCCCGGGCTACTTCCGGAAGAACCGGGGTAGTTGCCCCGTGGTCAAAATATATGTAATTAGGAAAACTGCCCATAACCATAAATCCAATAGTAAATTGAATTAAAAACTACCACCCTTTTACTAACCTGTCAATAAATAATAGTTTTTTGAATTTTATGTTGTTAAAATAATTTAATTTATAATATATTATATAATGGAGCAAAAATGAAGAAACTAGCCACAGCAGTTTCATATGTGTTTGATGGTTCTTTTATCTCCATTCCTGTATTTATAATTATATGCCTGAAGGTGGTGGACAGCCTGCTTCTGGCCATAGGCTGGGCAGCATTATGCCTGGTATTTGCCACTATAATACCTTTCCTGTATATATTTATCCTGTACCATAAAAAAAGGATCTATGACCTTCATCTGCCTAACCGGGAAAACAGGATACGGCCCCTTATTGTGGCTATTATCAGCTACATAATGGGTTTCTTTATCCTTTATGTGCTTGAAGCGCCGCTTTTTTTAAAATCCATTTTTGCGGTAAGCATAGTAAACGGGGTTATACTTACCACCATAACCTACTTCTGGAAGGTAAGCTTCCATACCAGCTGGATTACAATAGCCTCCATAACTTTCTTCATACTGTTCGGCAAATGGATGCTCCTGCTTCTGCTGCTTATTCCTTTCATAGGCTGGGCGAGGCTTAAAATAAAGCGCCATACCGTAATGCAGGTTATACTGGGGTCAGTTATTTCTGCCATTTGCGCCCTGTTTATTTATTCAAGGTATGGCTTTTTTAGGCTCAACCTATAAGAGCGCCCTCTCTGCTGCTGTCCGCACCAGATAAAAGATGTAAAGCTCGGCACCTGCTAAAATTACGGCTAGAAGGGAAGGCAGCAAAAGATTCTTAGAAAAAAGCCTGTCAGCCTTCTGCGCCATGGGGGGAAACAGCAGAACTACTGCCAGGTTTAAAAAATAGAAGGTAAACACCACAGAAAATGCGGTGAGGTAATAGAAAATACTTCCCAGAAATTCAAGCCTGGCAAGGGTTAAGGATATCACTGCCGCCAGTACCGCCATAAACAGAATAAAAGGCCCCGCCCCGGAAAGAATTCGACGGTTAGTGGAGGCTTTAAAGTACTGGAAAACAAATACCGGGTATACTATTGCCGCAATGGATGCCCCGCACAAGAAACCTGTTATAAACCGAATGTTATTATTGGTAGACAATATGCCCAGATAGGAAAGCAGGCCGTCAGCAAGGGTGGAGGCTATAAATAAAAGCAGTATTGCCATAATCCAGGGGGGAGCAAGCCCGGCCTCCCTCTTGCGGTACATGACCAGGAGGGCAAGGACTGCTGTAAGGAATCCCATGTATATGCCGTTACACCGAGCACAGACAGGAATCAGGACTTCCCCAAACCGAAGGCATCTATCTGAAAGCTGATGGCAGACAGAGAAGCCAATCTTTTCAATTAAATGCTCCACAACCATATTGCTAACTTTTCATATTGTCTTCCAGCCTGCCAAAACCCCTGTCTATTAGCATAATAAGGATTTTGTGAAGGGAAGGATTGGATGAGGCAACAGTGGAGAGCTGGTACTGCTTGCCGATTCCCATCAGCGGCCGATTGCCCATATCCTTGCCGCAGGCATCAGTTACTATGCCTCCTGCCTCTTTTAGTATAAGGTAGCCTGCTGCTATGTCGTAAGGGTAGTTGTTTATAATGCTTCCCTGCCCGACCTTCAGGTAATTTTTTTCCAGTACGGGAAAATCGGTAACCAGGCGGTGGCCGATGTCGATATAACAATCCAGCTGGCCTCCGGCTACCCTGGTAATGGAAAAAGAAGCGCTTCCCAGGCCAAAGAGTGTTCCGTTGAAATTGGAAACATCAATAAGCTCTTCCAGTACAGCAATAAGGGGAACTATGGGCCTTCCCCTTAGCCCTATAGACCAGAAAAGGGAGTCAATTTCTTCATTGTCTGAAGGCACAGCATTATAAGATTTATTGCCCTCTATTATTTTTGTGCCTTCTGTCTTGCGGGCAAAATAGATTATTCCGGTTTTGATTTCCTGGACTACTGCAATTTCTATATCATCCAGTTTTGCTTCCGTGCTAAACGGGGATACAGCTATGGATATGCAGCTTGACTCAAACCCGCAGGCTGCCGCCCTGGTGCCGTCTATGGGATCGATTATTAAAAGATGATCGGGATTTCCGACCTTTACCAGCCCCCGGTCTTCGGAATAATAGGCTATGTTGCTTGCCTCATTTTTAAGGTAATCGGATAGGAAATGCTCGGAGATATCATCGATGAAAAAAGTTGAATCCCCCCCGATGGATTTCCCTGAAATTCTTTTGGATTCAGGCCTACCAAAGTAGGGAAGGACCTTTTCCCTTATTTTATTGGAAAGTTCTATTATCAGTTTATCATCCATATCTCCTACAAAAGTTTACTATAACTTTAACTAAAATTATAGTTTTATTAATCTATTCTTGGTAAAATATACCCAATTTTATGTCCGGAAAGGCGAAAATATATGATATATGATTTCCACACACATACCTTCTTCTCCGATGGTGTTAACAGCCCTATTGAGCTTATAAGGTATGCGGTGTCCTACGGGTACAATTGCATTGCCATAACCGACCATGCAAGCTACTCAAATATAGACTTTATAATAGAGAAGGTAAAAAAGGATTGCCTGCTTGCCCAAAAATACTGGGATATTATAGCCGTACCGGGGGTTGAGCTAACCAATGTTCCTTCCAAAAGCCTTGATGAGATGGCAGGCTATGCCAAACAAAAAGGCGCCAGGCTGGTTATAGCCCACGGCCAGTCCATAGTAGAGAGGGTAGAGGAGGGCACAAACTGGGCAGCGGTTAATTCCAAAGCCATAGACATACTTGCCCACCCGGGCATTATCTCGGAAAAAGAGGCTGCGGCTGCTGCTAAAAATGGAGTATTTTTAGAGATAACCTCCCGCAAGGGACACAGCTTAGGAAACGGCAGGACTGTAGTTGAGGGCAGAAAGGCAGGAGCCAAGTTTTTGATAAATACCGATTCCCACAGCCACATTGATCTTTTCAGGGAAGGCTTGCAGAAAAAAGTTGGGCTGGGAGCAGGCCTGAAGGCCGCAGAGGTGGAAGAAATTATTAAGGTAAATACAGGGCTGGTTCTTGAGAAGGCAGGCATCAAAACAAATTTTTAGAGGGGTTTTTTAAAAAAATAGAAGTCTTGAGGAACATAAACCCAAGTGGATACAGGCCAGGGCAAATTGCAGAGTTTATTGCCGATGATAGTAGTTTGGATAATATGAAAGGTAGGAGGCACCTGTCCAAACAAGCCGGTGCTTGCAAATAGATAAGAACAATATTAGTATTTTAGGTAAGATAGAATAATATTTTTCTACATTCATAAATTGAAAATTCTTAAGAAGCAGCATTGATAATAGAGGCAAAAATAATTGTAAATTAAAAGAAGGGGAAAAAATGAGACCAATAACTATTTTTACCGGACAGTGGGCGGACCTTCCATTTGAAGAGATGTGTAAGGTTGCATCCGAGTTTGGTTATGAAGGTTTGGAGCTTGCAACCTGGGGAAACCATATAGATCCCCAAAAAGCTGCAGAAGACAATAATTACGTAAAACAGGTTAAAGAAACCTTGGAAAAATACAATTTAAATGCCTGGGCAATAAGCGTGCATTTATCCGGCCAATTGGTAGGCGATGTATATGATAAAAGACATAATGGTTTTGCGCCAGCGTCTGTTGCTGATAATCCTAAAGCAATGCAGGAATGGGCGGTACAGGAGGTAAAACATACTATACTTGCTGCAGAGAATCTGGGTATTGACATAATTACGGGTTTTACAGGCTCACCTATATGGAATTACTGGTATTCCTTTCCCCAGACTACCGAGGAGATGGTAAAGGAAGGCTATGATACCATAGTTAAAAGATGGACACCCTTGTTTGACCAGATGGATAAATACGACAAGAAATTTGCACTGGAAGTGCACCCAACAGAAATAGCTTATGATTATTATACATTTGTAAGGCTTCTGGAAGCATTTGATTACAGGGAAACTCTGGGAATGAACTTTGACCCCAGCCACCTCCTGTGGCAGGGATTAACGCCGCATCTTATGATACGGGAGCTGCCGGACAGGGTATACCATGTACATATTAAAGATGCCAGCGTTACCCTGGACGGGCTAAATGGCATACTTGGCTCACACCTTGAATTCGGCAAGGCAAGAAGGGGCTGGAATTTCCGTTCACCGGGCAGGGGAGAAGTGGATTTTTCAGCTATCATCCGTGAATTAAATGAAATAAACTATGATGGGCCGCTTTCTGTAGAATGGGAAGATTCAGGGATGGATAGATTCAGGGGAGCCAAGGAAGCATGTGAATTCGTAAAGCATATAAATATAAATCCTGCTTCAGGCGCTTTTGATGACGCACTAAAGAAGTAAGGCTAAACTAAAAC
>JBNJCW010000011.1:0-35960 GCA_051744345.1 Actinomycetota bacterium | reverse complement strand
ATTTTTGGTGGGTTTTGTAAACCAGGTAGAAATGAATAATATAAAGAAATTGGAAAAGGTATGTAAGCTGCTCCGCTATTATATTCTAAAGTCCACTACCAAAGCGGGTTCCGGCCATCCTACCTCTTCATTATCTGCGGTAGAAGTTATGGCCGGGCTTGTTTTTGGAAAACATTTTCATTACCTTATCGATAATCCTTCGTTCTGCAATAATGACCGCCTCATATTCTCCAAAGGCCATGCATCTCCACTGCTGTATGCCCTGTGGGCTGCAGCAGGGGGCATAACCGAAAACGAGCTGCTGAGCTTGAGGGATTTTGGCAGCAGGCTTGAAGGCCACCCCACCAAAGCTTTTGAGTATGCAGAGGCAGCAACCGGGTCCCTGGGGCAGGGCCTGTCGGTGGGGGTGGGTATGGCATTAAACGCCAAGTACCTGGATATGCTCCCGTACAGGACCTATGTACTGGCCGGAGACAGTGAGATGTCTGAAGGCTCTGTGTGGGAAGCGGTACAGATTGCTGCCCATTATAAGCTCAATAACCTGATAGGCATTATTGATGTAAACGGCCTGGGCCAGACCGGCTGGACCATGTACGGTCACCAGATTAAAAAATATACAAATATGCTTTCCGCATTCGGCTGGGACACAGTGGAGATAGACGGCCATAACCTGAAGGAAGTCCTTTCTGCCCTGGATACCGCAGTCGATTCCAAAGATAAGCCGGTAATGATCGTTGCCAAAACAATAAAGGGCAAAGGGGTAAGTTTTCTGGAAAACAAGCAGGGATGGCACGGAAAGGCTTTATCGGAAAAAGAAATGGATACAGCGCTGCAAGAGATTGGCCCTGTAGAAAAAGACTTAAAGCTTAACATACCTCCGCCCGAGAACTTCAAGCCCCACCAGCCTTCGCCTATGGGGAAAACCAGATTGCCTGTTTCCAGAAAAAAGATGGCAACCAGAAAGGCGTACGGGGTAGGCCTGGTAAACATATTCTCAAAGTTCCCCAATATTGTAGCCCTTGATGGGGAAGTAAGTAATTCAACCTATTCAGAGATATTCAGGAATAATTACCCTAACCGTTATTTTGAAATGTTTATTGCCGAACAGAATATGGCTGGTGCTGCTCTTGGCTTGTCCCTGAGGGGCAAAATACCTTTTGTTTCCTCATTTGCCGCCTTCCTTACAAGGGCCTTTGACCAGATAAGGATGAGCCAGTATTCAAACACAAACATCAAGTTTGTAGGTTCTCATGCAGGGGTTTCTATCGGCCAGGACGGGCCTTCCCAGATGGGCCTGGAAGACATAGCCATGTTCAGGGCTAATCTGAATATGGTAGTCCTTTACCCTTCTGATGCAGTATCAACTATAAAGCTGGTTGAAAAAGCAGCAGAGCATAAAGGGAATGTATATATCAGGACTACCCGTATGGATACCCCTATCCTTTATAATAATTATGAAGAATTCGAAATCGGTTCAAGCAAGACTATAAAAAGCAGCAGCAAGGACAGGGTTACGGTATGCTGCGCAGGGATAACCGTGCACCAGGCCCTTAAGGCATACTACAGCCTGGAAAAACAAGGCATACTTATAAGAGTTATTGACCTGTACAGCATTAAACCCATTGACCGCAATACCCTCTTTAAGGCTGCAGAAGAAACAGAAGCCATAATAACCGTAGAGGACCATTTTGCTGAAGGGGGTCTGGGGGAGGCAGTTTGCAGTGCTTTATCCCGGAGAGGTTCCCCGGTACATATAATGGCTGTAAGGAAAGTGCCCAAAAGCGGAAAACCTGAACAGCTGCTTGACTTTGAAGAAATATCGTCAGAATCTATAGTAGAAAAAGTAAAAGGTATAGGGGGTAGTCTATGAAAATATTTATTGACAGCGGCATAATTGAAGAGATAAGGGAAATAAAGTCATACGGCATTCTTGACGGGGTTACCTTAAACCCGAGCCTTGTAAAGAAAGCCACTGACAAACTCAAAGAAAAAAAGCAGGATATAAACATCAAGGATTATATCAATGACATACTTAAAACAGTGCCCGGGCTGCCGGTAAGCCTGGAGGTCATTGGGCTGGATGCAGAACAAATGGTATATGAAGCTAAAAGGATTTATGATATTTTTAACCCTGTGGCTGATAATGTTTATATAAAAATACCGGTAAATCCTGCCTTTGGGGATAAAGAAAATGATTTTGACGGCATCAAAGCAGTAAAGGCAGTTTCTTCAGAGGGCATACCCGTAAACTGTACCCTGGTTTTTAGCCCTGAACAGGCCTTGCTGGCAGCAAAGGCAGGGGCTACCTTCATCAGCCCATTTACCGGAAGGATTGATGACTATCTGAGGGAAGGTGCCGGCATCGATTTTAAAAAAGAAGACTATTTCCCTGCAGAAGGGATAGCCAGGCATGAAGATGTTTTAAATGATATGGGGATTGTATCCGGTATCGATCTGGTTAGGCAGATAGTGGATATTTTCAAAAATCATGGAATTGGGGCCAAGGTTCTGGCAGCAAGCATACGTAATACAAGGCAGCTGAGGGAAGCGGCACTGGCCGGAGCAGATATTGCAACTGTCCCTTTTGGGGTAATAAAGAAAATGATACGCCACTATAAAACTTCTGAGGGCATGGAAAAATTTACCGCTGATATTGTCCCTGAATATGCCCGGCTGCTGAGAGGTAAATAACCTGTATGTATTGCGGTAACTGCAATAGAGAAATAGGTGAATGGGACAATTACTGCAAATTCTGCGGAAAGCTTGTGCATGCAGGCAGACAGTATGTACAGAGGTGGAAAAATAATGGGCAAATGGGTCCGCATCAGGTACAGATAAACCAGGATTTTGAGCATTTGAAGGATTTTCTTTTATGTAAATACAGGGGCAAGCGCATAGAAGAAATTTTTGGCGGTCGGGAAATAAATACGGATAGGGGCAGCTGTTACTTGATTGAAAACAGCCAGGCATTATCCCTGACCAGACCGGATAAGAATAAGGCAATAGAAAGCCTTCTCTCAGACCTTAAACTCCTTTACGGCATAGGGGAGATAACCGAACAGAAGCTGAAGTCCCAAGGATATACAGATATATCCAAACTAACCTGTCATCCCCGTTACAGAAAAGAAGCAAAACGGTTTATTAATTGCCTCAGAAATGTTGACCAGCATGAGCTTATGGGGTGGGTATGCAGGTGGTTTCCAAAATCCCATCGCCATACTTTCTGCCTTTCTTCTTTTAACCGGGAGAGTGATTTTTTGGTTCTGGATATTGAAACTCTGGGCCTGTCAAACAAACCCATTATACTTATTGGTTTGGCCCAAATTAAAAAAGGCATGATATCCATAAAACAATACCTGGCCAGAAACTTTGATGAGGAGCCGGCACTGCTTCTCTGCCTAAAGGATAATATTGCCAATAAGAGTGTTTTTATTACTTTTAATGGGGCCATGTTTGATATACCCTTTATAAAACAGCGGTTTTACTATTACCGCCTGCAGCCGGATCTGGAAAGGGTGAATTTTGATGTACTGCATTTCTCACGGAAAATGTATAAAGACAAATTTAGTAGCTTCAAGCTTACCTCTTTGGAAAAAAATCTTCTCCAGATCAAAAGAAAGCAGGATATACCGGGTTTTATGGTACCGGATTTTTATACCCACTATATAAATGAAAAAAATATAGGGCCGCTTGTACCCCTGGTCCGCCACAACCGGCAGGATCTTATATCCCTGGCTTGTATTTTTTCAAGGCTAGGCCGTGAATGGAAAAAATTTTAAACACAATAGGCAGATTAAAAAAACAGAAACGCTTTTACCCAAGGATTGAACATATAGAGCTGCTTAGAGGCAAGAAACCAGAATACGGGCCTGCTGGCGGTGTCTGTCGGGAAATTAAACTGTTTTTGAAAGAAAAGAATATCAAGCTATACGGACACCAGTGCAAGGCTATTGATACCTTAAAGCAGGGCAAAAACCTGGTTATTACAACCCCTACCGCTTCCGGTAAAACACTAACCTTTAATATCCCTGTTTTTCAAAAGCTCAGTGAAGACACACAGGCCTGCGCCCTCTATATCTATCCGACCAAGGCTCTGGCCAATGACCAGCTTAAAAAAATAAAGGTGATGGAGAAAGAAACCGGAATCGGCCTTAAGGCTGAAATATATGACGGAGACACTCCTAAGACAAGGAGGCCGTGGATAAGGAAAAATTCCAGGCTTATAATCAGCAACCCCTACCAGATACACCACATACTGTCCTGGCATTACCAGTGGGAGAGGTTTTACAGGAATATAAAATATGTGGTCATAGATGAGGCCCACCAGTACAGGGGCGTCTTTGGGTCAAATATTGCCCTGCTCCTAAGGAGGCTTAGGAGGATCTTTGATTTTTACGGTGCATCTCCGCAGTTTATAATATCTACAGCCACCTTGGCCAATCCCCAGGAATTTGCTGCCAGGCTCACCGGCCTTGAGTTTGAATGGGTGGGGGAGGATAATTCTCCCCGGGGGAACAAATATTTTGTCCTGTACAACCCTTATTATGACGGAGTGGGCTATTATTCCACCCATCAGGAAACTACAGACCTGTTGCTTGCCCTGCTGGGTGAGGGGATTCAAACACTATGCTTTACTGTCTCCAGAAAAATGGCTGAACTTATAAACAGGTGGGCAAAAGGGGAACTTAAAAACAGGCAAAGCCCTCTGGCCCAGCGCATAACCTCTTACCGGGCAGGATACCTTCCCCAAGAGAGGAGGGAAATTGAAGAGGATATAAGGAGCGGCAGGCTTTTGGGTATTACCTCCACCAATGCCCTGGAGCTTGGAATTGATATCGGCAAACTTGATGCGGTAATAATTTCCGGTTTTCCGGGTACCATAATTTCCACCTGGCAGCAAGCTGGAAGGGCGGGCAGGGGCACGGGTGAGTCTCTGGTAGTACTGGTTGCTTTCCAGAACCCCCTCGATCAGTACCTGATGAAGCATCCCGGTTATTTTTTTAAAAGCTCTCCTGAAAATGCAATTATTGACCTGGCAAACCCCTATATAAATGCCGGCCAGCTCATGTGCGCCTCAGCAGAACTGCCCATAAAGGAAGAGCTGGATTTAAAATTCTTTGACAAAAACAGCCTTACACTGCTTGCTGACTTTAAGCAAAACGGCCTGATGAAAAAGACACAGAACGGCTGGATTTACTGCGGAAAAAAATATCCCAGCCAGATGGTTAGCCTTGACAGCTTAGACAGCGGCCAGTTCCAGATAATCTGTGAGGGTAAGGTCATGGAAACTATGAGCAGGGTCCAGGCTTACAGGGAAGCCCACCAGGGTGCGGTAATGCTTCACCGCGGACAAACTTATATGGTTAAACAATTTAACTTGGATGAGCAAATGATTACTGTAGAGAAAAAAGAGGTGGATTACCATACAGATGCATTGAAGAACGTGGATGTATCCATAATTGAAAAAATGGCAGGGCAGAAAAAGGACGGCTTCTCTATCAACTTGGGTAAGATCAGGGTAGTGGAAACATTCTTTGGCTATAAAATTATAAAATATGATAAGACCATAGGCAGCTTAAGCTTAGACCTCCCGCCCCTGGAGTTTGACACAGTGGGTTTCTGGTTTACCATTCCCCAAAACATTAAAGGTATATTAAACGATTCAGGCCTGGATTTTAGCGGGGGTATCCATGGAATAGAGCACGGAATGATTGCTTTGATGCCCCTTATGGTGATGTGCGACCGGTGGGATATAGGTGGAGTTTCCTATCCTTTCTATGCTCCAAACCAGAAACCAAGCATATTCATCTATGATGCCTATGAAGGGGGAATAGGCCTTTCGGAGAAGGCATTTGAACTTTTTGAAAAGCTTGTTTTAATGACTTATGAGCTGGTAAGGGACTGCAGCTGTGAGAACGGCTGCCCAGCCTGCATATATTCCCCAAAATGCGGAAATGAAAACCAGCCGCTGGATAAACAGGCTTCTGAAATAATATTGGATGTATTGCGGAATTTATTTTAAAATATCCCTTTGAAGCTAATTGGGTTTCCCTTTTGGCTGCATTTAAAAAGTCAAACCAGATAGGAGCAAAAAAAATGGTAGATAAATGCAAACTGTGCGAAAAAGATTTGCCCGAAGACTCAGATTCGCCTTATTGTGAAGACTGTGATGAAATGCTTGATAAAAAATTTGATAAGATTGAAGAAGATATCGTAGTTTACAAGGACCTTACAGAAGAAGAAATTGATACCCTTAAAAAATTTGATACCGAAGATATACTGGAACTCTATGCTTCAACATATACAAGGTTTGCCCAGGAAGGCCAGATTACGGAAAAAGAAGAAAAGCTGCTTGAAAAAATTAAAAAAATCTTTAATTTAAAGCAAAAGGACATAGAAGAGAAAATAGAAGTGTTCAAAAAAATGGGTACCGAAATCTGCCCGGAATGCCATGAACCTATAAATGAAGATTTTAACCTCTGCCCTTACTGCGCCCATAAGCTGAAAGATGATTTCCAGTTACAGACAGATAAAGATACCGGGCAGCCTCCTTACCAGGATATATGGGGCCCTATGCTTAAAAATCCAGGATGTTTAATCATACTTGCCCTTATAATAGTAGCCGTAATAGTTTATTTCATTTACAGGATGACAAGCTTATAACCTTGTCCCAACCTTTTTAAATTTACTGCTTTCTTGGACCTCTTGCCAGCGGTTACTGTTTTTTGCCCTGGTTTATACAGTGCCCTATCCGTATTTTTATGTGTGGCGTAATTTGATGGCTTTTTTTTTAAATATAAAATTTTTAATTCCTTTATTATATAATGCTTTTAAATGCATCTAACCTTAAGGAGGAAAATGGCAAGGGAATTAAAACACACCGAATTAAAAGCAACCATAACTGAAAAAGAAATTGACTGTGAAACCACCGAAGACTTAAAGCCGCTTGACAGCATAATAGGCCAGGAGAGGGCGGTAGACGCACTTAGGTTTGGCTTAAATATTGAGGACCAGGGATTCAACATATTTGTTTCCGGCCTTCCCGGTACCGGTAGAACCACGGGGGTTAAAAGCTTTGTCAATGAACTTGCCAAAAAAAAGTCTGTACCAAATGACTGGTGCTATGTTAACAATTTCAAAAATTCATATGAGCCCAAGGCTATAAGGCTGAAACCGGGAGACGGCAAAAAATTTAAACAGGATATGGCTAAATTCCTAAGCTCGGTTCGGAACCTCCTTCCCAGAGCTTTCACCAGCAAAGATTATGTGCAGAAAAGGGAAAACTTGACCAAGAGTTCCGAGGAAAAGAAAAACCAGATGATTTCTGAACTCAAAGAGAAATCCAAAAATGAAGGGTTTGTATTAAAACAAACCGCTTTTGGGCTGTTTATGTTGCCAGTGGTTGACGGAAAGATACTAAATGAAGAGGAATTTATGTCCCTTGAAAAGAAAGAGAGGGAAAGGATACAGCAAAAAAGAACTCATCTCAGCAAACAGTTAAAGGATACCATGTCTGAGATAAGGAAACTTGATGAGAAGGTAGGAGAGGATATAAAGAATCTGGACAGTGACGTAGCCCTGTATACAATTGGCCAGCTGGTTGATGAAATGAAAAATAAATACAGTGAATCAAAAGAAGTCGTATCCTATATAGAGAATGTAAAGGAAGATATACTGGATAACCTCAATCTCTTTCTGGAAAAGGACAAAAAAAAGGAGAGGCAGCTTGCCATTCCCTGGATGAAAGAAAAACCTTTTAGAAAATATGAAGTGAACGTAGTAGTAGATAATTCGGAAAGCAAGGGGGCTCCGGTAATCATCGAGCATAATCCCAATTACAAGAATCTCTTTGGGAAGATTGAAAAAGAGGCCCAGTTCGGGATACTTACCACCGATTTTACCATGATCAGAAACGGAGCCCTGCACAAGGCAAATGGGGGTTTCCTTATAATCCCGGTAGAAGAGCTCCTTAAAAACATTTTTTCCTGGGACAGCTTAAAGATTGCATTGAGGGATAAAAAAATAGATATAGAGGAAGCCGGCGAAAAGTTCGGCCTGGTTACTACCAAGGGCTTAAAGCCGGAGCCTATAGATTTAGATGTTAAGATAATCCTTATCGGCAGGCCCCTTCTATATAATCTCCTTTATACCTATGACCAGGATTTTAAAAAGCTTTTCAAAGTAAAAGCGGATTATGACTGGGCGATGGATAATAAAAAGAAAAATATAAATGACTATGCAGCATTCATCTGTACATTCAGGGAAAAGGAGAATTTAAAGCACCTGCATGTTTCAGCTATCGCTAAAACAATAGAATACGGTTCCCGGCTGGTATCGGACCAGAAAAAATTATCCACCAAGTTCTCAGAAATCGGTGATATTTTATTCGAAGCAAACTACTATGCCAAAAATGACAATTTAAAATACATTAACTCAAGCCATATCACCAGGGCTATTGAACAGAAAAAGCTCCGTTCAAACCTGCTGGAAGAAAAGATTCAGGAAATGATTAATAGAGGAACCATACTTATAGATATAGACAGGGAAGTGGTGGGACAGGTAAACGGGCTGTCTTTCATGGATATAGGAGACTATACTTTCGGCAGGCCGTCCAGGGTTACTGCCACCGTGGGTATAGGAAGAGAGGGTATTGTAGATATAGAAAGGGAAACCAAGTTAGGCGGGCCGGTACACAGCAAAGGGGTAATGATTTTGAGCGGCTATATGCTCAAAAAATTCGCCCAGAACAAACCCTTTAACCTGTCAGCAAGGCTGGTCTTTGAGCAGAGCTACGGGGGAGTGGATGGAGACAGCGCTTCCAGTGCTGAACTGTATGCCATCCTCTCTTCGCTTGCTGAAGCACCCGTTAAACAAAATATAGCCGTAACCGGCTCCATAAACCAGAACGGCCAGGTACAGGCTATCGGTGGAGTAAATGAAAAAGTAGAAGGTTTTTACCATGTATGCAAAGCAAAAGGGCTAAACGGCAAGCAAGGTGTCCTAATCCCTGAAAGCAATACCGAAAACCTGATGCTTGACCAGGAGGTTACCCAGGCAGTAAAAGATGGTAAATTCCATGTATGGGCTGTAAGTAATATAGAAGAGGGCATAGAGATACTTACCGGCCATAAAGCAGGACAGAAAGACAAAGAAGGAAATTACCCCCTGGACTCGATAAACTACAGGGTAGAGAAGAAAATTAAACATTATCTGGATACGCTCAAGGAATTTGCCGGGCCAAAAAATAATCAGCAAAAATAATTATTAAATTATAGATATTACTATTGAAATTTTAATTTATTTAATTATAATTATGGTATTAAGTAAATTCTAGCTTTTTTGATTAAATGAACTGGGAAGTTACACCTTATATTTCTGCACTTTTACTGGGCCCGATAATACCCCTGGTGGGGGCATTATTCCTGCTGAGGTTTAGAAATATTTACGGCTATAAGTTTGGGGTAACTTTTTTCGCGGGCTGCTTTATATGGATACTGTGCTATTATTTTGAACTGCTTAGCCTAGCCGAACAAACCAAAATACTCTGGGCAAAGATGAAATATTTGGGTATCGCTATCCTGCCCATTGCTTTTTTTATGCTGGTCCTTTATTACTCGGGTTACAGCAAATGGATTACCGTAAAAAAAATATCATTATTCAGCATAATCCCTTCTGTTACCATAGCTATCGCTTTTACCAATCAATTCCATGGATTGATGTGGCGCTCGATAGACATAAAAGAGGGAATTATTATCTCCAGTCTTGAAAAGGATTATGGAATATGGTTCTGGGTATGGACGGTTTTTGCCTACTCCTTATTTCTGGCAAGCTATGTATTGCTGTCAAAACTGTTGTTTGGAAGGCAGAAGGTATTCAGGAATCACGCTGTGGTTATGATTGCAACCATGTCCATACCTTTGATATTTAACCTGACTGATATTTTTAACATTTACTCCCTCCCCAACCTGGATAATACCCCTCTTGCACTGGCTTTAGGAAGCGCTGTTCTCCTCTACGGGTTTACCAGGCAAAAGGTCGGTGATTTTATCCCCATAAGCATAGAGCCGGATATTGAAAAAAATAAAGATATGGTTATTGCCATAGACAAAAAGAAAAGAATCGTCCATGCAAACAGAAAAGCTATGGACTGCCTTGGGGAAAATAACCTTATTGGCCGGGACATAGATAGCGTTTTGGGTTGCAGTATAGATTTCGGGGGCAGCCGTTTCGAAATAATAAATGACCTGAAACTGGATAAGCTTCCCAATATATTCAGCTTGACTATAAACCCTTTCCTGGATATGGAGAAAAAAATGCTTGGTAAGGTATTGATTTTTACTGATGTCACTGAACAGAAGATGGCCGAGAAACGTTACCGGTCAATCTTTGAGAATTCACTGGACGGAATATTCAGGATGGATATGGATGGAAATTATATACAGGCAAACAAATCAATGCTTAAGATTTTTGGGTGTGATAATAAAAGCGAGCTGCCGGTCATAGATATTGATGAAGATTTTAAATCACTGAAGTGGTTAAAAAAGACTTTTGAGGCTGAACTGCCCAAAAAAGACGGCAGCAAGATCTGGGTAGAGATAAGTCTGTGGTCTGTTATGGAAAGAAACAATAAGATTTTTTTTGAAGGCATAGCACGGGATGCAAGCATCAGAAAAAAATCAGAAGAAAAAATAAGGTATCTGAGTTTTCATGACAGCCTTACCAATCTTTACAACCGGCATTTTTTCGAAGAGGAATTAAAAAGGCTGGATTCCAAAAGGCTCTTGCCCATCAGCGTTATCATAGGCGATGTTAACGGCCTTAAGCTGGTAAATGATACCTTTGGGCATAAAAAGGGTGACCAGCTGCTGTGCAGCATTTCCAGAATCCTAAAAGCTTGTTTCAGAAAAGAGGATATCCTTGCCAGGTGGGGAGGGGACGAGTTTATCGCAATACTTCCCAATACCCCTTATAAGGATGCGGTAAACGTGGTCGAGAGAATAAAGGAAAGGTGTTTTTATGAGAGCTGCAAGGAACTTACTTTAAGCATTTCACTTGGCTGTGCAACCAAAAAAGAAGAATGCCAGGACCTAAATGACCTTATCAAGGAAGCAGAAGACAGGATGTACAGGCATAAGCTCATGGAAAACAAAAGCACCCGCAGCAGGATAATCTCTTCTTTGGAAAAAACTCTGGAAGAAAGGGATTATGAAACCGAAGAACATATGAAGAGAATGAAAATCCTGGCCAAGGATATGGGAACTAAGCTAAACCTGCCAGAATCTGAACTTGATGAGCTTAACCTGCTGGCCACCCTTCATGATATTGGAAAAATTGCCTTAGCAGACCATATAATCCTAAAGCCCGGAAAGCTTACCAGGGATGAATGGAAAACAATAAGGAAACACCCCGAGATCGGGTACAGGATAGCAAGCCAGAGCCCGGAGCTTTCAGCAATTGCTGATCCAATCCTTTACCACCATGAGAGGTGGGATGGCCGCGGTTACCCCAGAGGCTTGAAGGGAGAGAAAATTCCTTTTACATCCAGGATAATTGCCGTAATAGACGCTTTTGATGCAATGACCAATAACAGACCATACAGAAAAGCGATAAGCAGGCAAGAGGCCATGTCTGAAATTCTGAAGTGTTCGGGTACGCAGTTTGACCCCCAGGTAGTTTCAGTTTTTGCAAACATGATGGGGATGGTTCAGGAAGAAAGAAAACCGCCATCAACAGGGAGCAGCGCACCCTGTACATAGCTGGCCATATCGCTGGCTAAAAACAGCGCTGCCTTGGCTACCTCATCAGGGTACCCCCATCGGCCTAATGCTAACCTGGACTGGAAATCATAACCGGTTTTTATGAGGTTGAAACTGAATCTCCTTATAGCCAGTTTTACAAGGTTGTCTGTGCCCGGGGTCCTTATGGCACCGGGAAGTATAACATTTGCCCGGTACCCCATTTTCCCGTAATCCCTGGCAAGCGACCTGGTAAGCCCTATTATGCCTGATTTGGTTAAACTGTAATGGGCCATATCATCCTTAAACGGCAGTATGGCTTCTATGGATGACAGGTTTATTATAATGCCGCCGCGGCTGCCTCTCTTCTTTATGAAGTTCTGGCACATCCATACCACCGAGCTGAGGTTTATGTTAACCAGTTTTTCCAAAAACTCTTCATCAAGGTCCATATAATTTTTAAAGGGATAAATTCCAGCATTATTAATAAGTATATCAGGAAGGTCTGCCCCAAATTCTTCCCATACGTTGTCTATTTCCGCTTTCTTGGAAAGGTCCAGGATACAGGCTCTCCTGCTGCATGCATAATGGTTTATGCTTTCATCGGTTCCCTTCAGGCCTTTCCTGTTTATATCTACCAGTATCAGCTCTGAACCGGCCTCTGCAAACCTTTTGGCTATTGCTTTTCCTATACCGGACGCTGCTCCGGTTATAAGGGTTCTCCTGCCTTTCAATGAGATAAGTTTGCTCAGTTTAATTAAGTCTCTTGGATAAGCTCTTCTCATATTTAAATTATAAGGCTAAAATGTAAGGCCATCAATTTTTTTTAAATCTTTCCATTGTTTTTTGATAATAATTTAAATAGAGTGATTCTATTTTACCCAAGAAAATGAAAAAAGAGCGAAAAGGCATTTTATACAGCAATATAGGGCCGCTTCTGTTTAAGTTTTTTTACCCGGCAATTACAGGGATGCTTATAAGCGCCCTCTATAATTTTGTAGGCACACTTTTTGTAAGGAAGACTGTCCAGATTATGATGCTGGCTATAGGCTTTATGACAGGGGTTGGTTGTATCCATTATTTCCAGGGCTCTGGGCAAAAACAGGTAGGATATCACGGTTAGGGCTGCGGTTAACGGTTTTTTGCCTTAAACCTTATGTTAAACCTTGCAGCTATAGGGGCTTGCCTGTTTTTTTACCGGCAGTATCTTAACCTTTTTTTAGAGCTTCAACCAGTGTGCTTACATATGCCAGGGAATACATGGAAGTAATATTGTTTGGTTTTTTTCTTTTTTAAGTATCCTTTCCAATAATATCATCAGGCCGGAGAAAAAACCCCGGGCAGCCATGTATCCTCTGGTAGTCGGGGCACTAACCAATATAATCCTTGATGCCGTATTCATCTTTGTATTCGGCATGGGGATAAGGGGAGTGGCAGTGGCTGCCATCATAAGCCAGATTATAGTTACCATCTATCTTTTGTTCTATTTTAATTTTGGCAAAAGCATTTTCCATTTTAGGCTGGCCATGTCTGCACTTAAAGAAAGGACAGCTTTCAGGATTATCAGCATCGTGCTCCCTTCTTTTTTAAGAGCCATAATAAGCAGCTTCTTTTTTTAATACCCTCCATAATTATCCTCATCCTTTTTTTTGGCTTAAACGGCGCTTGACTTTCATGGCCTGTTTCTGATTTCTTGCGGGCTGGTCCTTACTATGGGTTTTCCCCTGAAGGAATTCAATACGATGAAAAGGCAGATAATCAGTTTGGGTTTTGAGCCAGAGGTTATTTAATTTTCCCAATCCTGGATACATACCGGGAAGTATCAAACTTCTTGTCCATGCCTTTTTTAGACATATACCTTATTTTTCCAAATACTTTCCTCTGGTTCCAGGCCCGGTCATGGACTCCTCCAATGCTCCAGGCAATCCCGGTATACCCGTTTGGATCCCTTCCGTCCATCTGGTAACGGTCATTGAGGTATATGGCCGCTTCCATTGACTTTTGGGGGCTGGAAATCCATTCCAGCATCTTTTTTGCCCAGTACATCCTCATATAACCATGCATTTTACCGGTTTTAAGCATTTCGTTCTGGGCAGCATTCCATAACTTGTCATGGGTCTGGGCATTCTCCAGCTGCTCCAGGCTGTACAGGTATGGGCGCCTGTCTGCCATATGCCGGGCCAGAGTATCCCTGGCCCACCGGGGGAAACCCGCGAAGCTGTCATAATTTTTATTGTAATAGCAGAAATTATCCGAAAGCTCTTTCCTTATTATAAGCTCTTCCAGGAAGGTCCCCTGGCTGTCATCCGGTTCGAATTTCAAAGCTTCTAAAGCAATCCTCTGGGCTGAAATCTGCCCAAAATGAAGGTACGCAGACAGATTTGATGTTCCTTCCCGGTTAGGGTCATTTCTATCTGCTGCATAGCTCTTCAGCTTGTTTTCCAGAAAAAGCTCCATAACCCTAAATGCTTCTTTTTCGCCTGGCTTTTGTAATAAGTTTTCCAAAAGGTTTTTTTTAAATCCCCTTTTTCTGTAAATATCATGCCAGCGGTTATCAAAAAGTTTAAAGCCTGAAGGGATGTTCTGTTTTTTTATTTCGCCAAATTCTGTTAAAAACCTTGGTTTTAGCCTGTTGATTTTAGGGCGAATGGTATAGGCTGCGTACTCCTGTTTATCTGAAGCCTGCCAGCAGGGCACAATATTGTGGGCATCCACTTCAAAAAAAGGTATATCTGCGGTACGGATAATTTTTTCAGTCCACCTCCTTTTTATCCTTAATGGGCTAAAATCGGTTACCAGCGCCCCTATGTGGTATTTTTTTAAAAAATCCTTGACCTTATTCGCAGGATTTCCTGAAGCTACAGTCAAGGGTATGCTATAATCAGCCAGATTCTTCTCTGTCTCTTTCAGTCCTTCCAGCATGAACAAAAACTGCTTATCCCCCGCGCCCAGAAATTCATCTGCCAGACAAAACAGGACCACCAGCTGTTTTCCCAGGCGGTGGCTGAGAGCCTGTGAAAAAAGAAGCGCCCAGTTATCATTAGCCCTCTGATCCCTGCTCATCCAGTATGCTACTGGACCGCTTCCTGTTACTCCACCTTTAAGTTTTCTTGACCTCTGATTATCCAATTTTTACTTATTTTTTTATTCTCCACAAAAAGCATGCAAACAGTTATTATAATACTTGAGAGATAATACTTGAGCAAAAGGATAAAAATTATGGAAAAGGCCCATAACCACCACAAAATGATGGTTAGAGATTTTAAGAAAAGATTCATAATTTCAACCATAATATCGGTACCGGTCCTGTTACTATCTCCGATGATACAGCAGTTTTTGGGAATCGAGAACCTGCTAAGGTTCAGGGGGGATATGTATCTTTTGTTTGCGCTTTCTTCCTTTATCTTTTTTTATGGCGGATGGCCTTTCCTGAAAGGCCTTTACGGGGAGCTTAAGAAAAAGCAGCCGGGAATGATGACCCTTATCGGCCTGGCCATAACCGTAGCCTATGTTTACAGTTCCGGGGTGGTGTTCGGGCTGGAAGGAAAGCTTCTTTTCTGGGAGCTGGCCACCCTGGTAGATATCATGCTCCTGGGGCACTGGATTGAAATGAGGTCTGTTATGGGAGCATCGAGCGCGCTGGAAGAGCTGGCAAAACTTATGCCCTCGGAGGCCCATAAGGTTGATGAGGAAGGAAATATTGTAGACCTGCCCCTGGAAGAGCTTAAAAAAGGAGACAAAGTACTGGTCAAGCCGGGGGAGAAGATACCTGTAGATGGCAGGGTTGCAGAGGGGGAAACCTCCGTAAATGAAGCAATGCTTACCGGGGAATCGGAACCGGTTAGCAAAGCGGAAGGGTCCAAGGTTATAGGAGGCTCTATAAACGGGGAGGGCTCCATAAAGTTGGTTATCGATAAAACCGGGGAGGAGTCATTCCTGTCCCAGATTATCAAAAGGGTCAAGGAAGCCCAGAAAAGCAAATCCAGGACCCAGCACCTTGCAGACCGGGCAGCCCTTTGGCTTACCCTGATAGCTTTAGGCGCAGGGACAGTTACTTTTTTAATCTGGCTTCTGGCTATAAACAGGGATTTTGCTTTTTCCTTGGAAAGGACAGTAACTGTAATGGTTATTACCTGTCCCCATGCGCTTGGACTGGCTATCCCCCTGGTAGTTTCAGTTTCTACCCTCCTGTCGGCCAAAAACGGCCTTATAATCAGAAACAGGGCTGCCTTTGAGATGGCACGGAAGATAGATGCCATTATATTTGACAAAACCGGTACCCTTACCAAGGGCGAATTCGGGATTACCGATACCATCAGCTTTGATAGCTCATACCAGGAAGAGGAGATACTTAATTATGCTGCCTCTGTGGAAATAAATTCAGAACATTCCATAGCAAAAGGCATAGCCAAAGACGTGGAGGATAAACAAAAAGCTAAAAACTTCAAGTCCATAACCGGAAAAGGGGTCCAGGCAGAGGTATCGGGAAAACACATAAAAGTCGTAAGCAGTGGATACCTCAGGGAAAACAATATCTCATTAAAAGACTCTGATAGGATATCTGCATTTGCTTCCGAGGGAAAGACAGTAGTTTTTGTTATCATAGACGACAGCCTGGCAGGGACCATAGCCCTGGCCGATATAATAAGGGAGGAATCAAAGAAAGCCATACACAGACTAAAAGAGATGGGCATAAAGCCGATGATGCTAACCGGGGACCACCGGCGGGTGGCCAAGTGGGTTGCCGGACAGCTGGAAATAGACGAATATTTTGCTGAGGTTTTGCCCGAAGAAAAGGCAGATAAGATAAAAGAAGTAAAATCCAGGGGATTAATCGTGGCCATGACCGGGGATGGGGTAAATGATGCCCCCGCACTGGCAGAGGCAGACATTGGTATTGCCATAGGAGCAGGCACAGATGTAGCCATAGAAACTGCAGATGTAATCCTGGTAAAAAGCAGCCCTACAGATGTGGTGGATCTGATAGGGTTATCCAAGGCAACCTACAGAAAAATGCTCCAGAACCTGGGATGGGCTACCGGTTACAATGCTTTTGCCATCCCCCTGGCTGCAGGCGTACTTTTTCCGGTAGGGATACTGCTGAGCCCGGCGGTAGGGGCAGTGCTTATGTCTATTAGCACTATAATAGTAGCCATAAATGCTAGATTGTTAAAATACAAGAAATAGAGGTGTTTACAGTAAGATGGCTGAGCAAAAATACAACAGGCTGATTAATGAAAAAAGCCCTTATCTTAAACAGCATGCCGCCAACCCTGTAGACTGGTATCCCTGGGGAAGGGAAGCATTCGAAAAAGCAGCCCGCGAGGATAAGCCTATATTCTTATCTATAGGTTATTCGGCCTGCCACTGGTGCCATGTAATGGAAAAAGAATCCTTCAATGACCGGGAAGTGGCCCGGCTTTTAAATAATACTTTTATAAACATAAAGGTTGACAGGGAAGAGAGGCCGGAAGTAGATAAGGCATATATGGCTGTAGCACAGATACTATCCAATACTTCAGGGTGGCCCTTAACCATAATCATGACTCCTGACAGAAAGCCATTTTTTGCAGCAACCTATATCCCCAAAAATGATAGATACGGGAGGGTTGGGCTGGTAAAACTGATTGGACATATTAGAAAAATATGGGACGAGAAAAGGAATGAAATCAATAAGACCTCAGATAAATTAATTTCTGCCCTAACCAAGGCCTCGGATTATCCTTCCAAATCAGATTTCAGCCAGTCACTGTTTAACCAAGCTTACCGGAAACTGGAACAGGATTTTGACCAGCAGCATGGCGGTTTTTCTAGTCAGCCAAAATTCCCCATACCCTCAAACCTGCTGTTTCTTTTAAGATATGGAAGACAGGAAGAAGAAGAAAATGCTAACCATATGGTAAATAAAACCCTGCAGCATATGCGGATGGGGGGTATCTGGGACCATGCAGGTTATGGCTTTCACCGTTACTCCACTGACGGGAGCTGGAAGGTGCCCCATTTTGAGAAAATGCTTTACGACCAGGCATTGATAAGCATGGCCTATATGGATGCCTTCCTGGTTACTTCAGATCAGAATTACAGGCAAACCGCAAAGGATGCATTTACTTTTGTTTTAAGGGACCTTACCCAAAAAGAGGGCGGTTTCTATGCTTCTGTGGATGCAGACAGCGAAGGCGAGGAAGGCAAATATTACCTCTGGACCAAAAACGAGATAGCGGATGTGCTGGAAAAAGAAAATGCAGAAATAATATGTACGGTGTTTAATATAACGGAGGAAGGAAACCTTGGCCAGGAAGAAGAGAAAAAGAACATCCTTTACCGCAGTAAAAGCCTGGATGAGCTTTCAGGGGAACTTAAACTGCACAAATGGGAACTTGAGGAGATAGTTTCACAATCCCTGGAGAAGCTTTTTCTGGCCAGAAGGAAAAGAAAGCATCCCGCGGTGGATAAAAAAATACTTACAGACTGGAATGGGTTGATGATAGCAGCTCTCTCCAGGGGGGCCAGGATCTTTGACCGGCCTATCTATACGGAAGAAGCAAAAAAAGCGGCAGACTTTATAATAAGTGACATGCTTGCCGGAGAAGAACTGGGCCACTGCTGGCTTGATGGGCTTTCTTCTGCCCAGGCCACCATTGAAGATTATTCAAACTTTATCTACGGCCTGATTGAACTCTACCAGGCCACTTTTAACTTAAGGTACCTAAAGCTGGCTTACCGGCTGCAGCAGAAAGCAAATGAGCTTTTTTGGGATGATGAAAACGGAGGTTTTCTGTTCAGCCCCAAACACAGCCGTCCTGTTGTATACAGGCTTAAAGAAAGCAATGACGCCCCAATCCCTTCGGGAAATTCAGTCGCCCTTCATAATCTTCTCAGGCTCTCCAAGTTAACCAGTAACCAGGATTTTATGGATATGGGGCAGAGGATTATCCAATTTTTTACCCGGAATATAGGGCAGATGCCTGAATTTCACACATTCATGCTCTATTCTGCCTACCTTATGTACTACAAAACCAATGAAGTGGTAATCTGCGGGCAGAGCTATTCCCAGGATACACTGGAGATGATAAGGGAGATTAACAAAAGGTACCTGCCAAATACCGCCATCATATTCAAGCCTTCCGAACAGGATAACCGGGAACTGGACAAAATCACCGGATTTACTGAAAAATACATTGGTTATGAAAATAAGGCGACTGCCTATGTTTGTTCTGATTTTAGCTGCAGGTTTCCCACTACCGACAAGGAAAAAATGCTGGAATTGCTGGGCCAATAAAAAACCCCGAGTTATCTTTCACCTTGACTCACGCCTTAGGTTACTCAACATCTCGGGGTCATTCTTAAGGCTTTTCTTAGGATCTCTTCAGGATGTTAACCTGCAGTTCTTCCTTTCGTCAGAACCACCAAGTTTCTCCCGAAGGTTGCCTCCTGCCTTAAGAGTAATTTTAAATTACCAGAATAATAAATTCTTGTCAATAGAAAAATTGGCAAAGTGTTTATTTTTTTAACCTTAATAAGTATAATAGTTTTTTACCTGGTAGGGATTATTATTTTCTGCTGAAAGGAAGGCATGAAGGATATCAAGCACATCAGCGTTATCGGGCTGGGACTTATAGGAGGCTCACTGGCTCTGTCTCTGAAGAATCTAAATAATAATTTTAACATCATCGGTTATGACGCAAGCCTTGATTCAATGAATATAGCCAAATACAGAAAAATAATTGACGAGGTAGCCCAAGATATAAAAAGTGCGGTAAAAGAGGCAGATCTGATTATAATTGCCACTCCGGTAAGGGAAATAGTAAAGGTTGCCGGACAGATTAAAGACAGCCTTAAGGAGGGCGCTATTGTTACAGACGTGGGCAGTGCCAAACAGAGGATAGTTGAAAGCATGAACCATATCCTTCCGGACAGCGTGGTATTTATAGGGGGCCATCCCATGGCAGGATCGGAAAATGAAGGAATCTTGAGTGCTACCCCGGATCTTTTCAGGAACGCCTTTTATGTGCTGACCCCTACAGACAAAACCATAACCAAGCCCCTGATGACGCTGCATTCGCTGTTTACCCGCATGGGCTCCAAGGTGGTATCCATATCCCCAAAGGAGCATGACAGGATAGTGGCCTTAATCAGCCATATGCCTCATGTGCTTTCATCCAACCTGGTTGATTATATTGATGACCAGCAGAAAACTCTAAAAAATTTGTTTAAATTATGTGCAGGAGGGTTCAGGGATATGACCAGGATTGCTGCTTCAAACCCAGGGATGTGGGTGGACATAACCATGGAGAACCGGGAAGAGATAATAAATGTAATTGAAGGCTATATTGGCTATCTGGAAAGCTTTAAGCAAAGCCTTTCTGAAAATGACTATGAATTTGTAAAAAACCATTACGTAAAGGCAAAGAAAGCAAGGATGAACCTGCCCAAATATGTCGAAAAGGATATATCCAAGCTTTATGAGCTGAGGATTGCTATTCCTGACAAGCCGGGCGTATTAAGCGATATAACCCTTGCCCTAAGTTCCAATGCCATAAACATTGAGGATATATCTATCTTCCATTCCACTGAATACAGCGGAGGGGGAATACTTAAGGTGCTGGTGCAGGGAGAGAACGCCGGCAATATAGCAAAGAAATCAATAACCGATAAGGGTTATGAGGTCAGTGTAAAAAAGGTAATAGGCGAATAAATATGCAAGTAGAGGGAGCCAACAGCATAAACGGGCATATAGATGTTCCTGCGGATAAGTCCATATCCCACCGGAGCGCAATAATCTCTTCATTAACCCACCAGAAGGTTAGAATAAGGAATTTTTTATTTGCAGATGACTGCATAAACACCCTGGAAGTTTTAAAGAAAACAGGGACAGGTATAGAAACCGAAAAAGGCACTGTTACCGTGCAGGGAAGGGGAATTGAAGGCTTAAAAGAACCTGACAGCATCCTCTATGTGGGAAATTCCGGAACCACTTTAAGGCTTATGGCAGGCATCCTGGCAGGTACTGGCTTTTTGTCCATATTAAGCGGAGACAGCTCTATAAACAGGCGGCCCATGGCAAGGATTATACAGCCCTTAACTGAGATGGGGGCATCTATTTATGCCAGGTCAAAGAATACAATGCCTCCCCTGGCTGTCATCGGCAGCGGGCCGCTGAAGGGGAGGATATTTGAAATACCGGTGGCCAGCGCACAGGTTAAATCATGCCTTTGCCTTGCTGCGGTTAATGCCGCTGGCAAAACAGAGATAAGGCAGCCGGCTGTATCCAGGGACCACACCGAACGTATGCTTGCATTTTTTGGGGCAGATATATCCTATGACGGCCGGCATACTGCGCTCAGCCCGTCAGAATTAACCGGCAGGGACCTTTTTGTGCCCGGGGATATTTCCTCTGCAGCTTATTTTATAGTTGCTTGCCTGATATTAGATGATTCCCGAATAGTATTAAAGGACGTAGGGATTAACCCAACCAGGAGCTATTTTTTAGAGGTCCTTAAAAATATGGGGGCAGGGATAGAGGTTAAAAACATAAGGGAATTTAACAATGAGCCGGTTGCGGACATCTATTGTTGCTCAAGCAATCTTTCGGCAGCCAAAATTGACAGCCAGCACATACCCAATATAATCGATGAAATACCCATACTGTGTGTCGCTGCCGCAAAATCTGAAGGAAAGACCGTCATTGAAGGTGCACAGGAATTAAGGTTTAAGGAAAGCGACCGCATTAATGCCATATACACCCAGTTCTCCAGACTGGGGGTAAAAATAGAGAAAAGGGAAGATGGCCTGGAGATTGAAGGCAGCAGAAACTTAAGGGTTTCTTCTGGCAGTATTGACAGTTTCGGTGATCACAGGATTGCAATGTCCTGTGCCATATTATCCCTGCTGGCTAAAGGAAGGATTAACATTGAAAATGCTGAATGCGTAAATACTTCATTTCCCAAATTTTTCGATATTTTAAAAAACCATACCTCATAAGGCTTTATTATGAACACCAAGACAATAACCATTGACGGTCCTGCAGGAAGCGGAAAAAGTACCATTGCCAAAATTCTTGCCAGGGAATTAGGCCTAAAATATATTGATACCGGGGCAATGTACCGGGCGGTTACACTCCTTGCCCTTGAAAAGGGGGTAGGCCTTGAAGATGAAGAAGCCATACTGGATTTGCTGAAGAAAGTAACCATAGAATTAGATAATTCTGCAACTGATGCCCATAAATATACGTCTGTTAAGATAGGTGCCAGGGATGTTACCGATGATATAAGGGGCAAAGAGGTAGGGGCTGCCGTATCCATAGTTTCCAAACTATCGGGGGTAAGGAAATACCTGGTCAGCCTGCAGAGGGAGATGGCAGAAGGCTCTACCGCAGTACTGGAGGGAAGGGACACAGGCAGTGTTGTTTTCCCGGATGCGATGCTAAAAATATACCTGACAGCAAGCCTTGGGGAAAGAATTAACAGGAGGAAAAAGCAGCTTTTAGGAAAAGGCCAGACTGTTGACGAAAAGCTTATAAAAAAAGAAATAATTGAAAGGGACAGGATAGACAGCGGGAGAAAGGACAGCCCCCTTATGGTGCCTGAAAACGGGATTAAGATTGATACGACCGGCATGGGCATAAGGGAAGTTGTGGGTAAAATTAAAAAACTCTATCATGAAAAACTATATGGTAAAAACTAAGCATGGGAAAATATATAAGGTTTTCTATATTATTATAAATTTTATAATAAGGATTTTTTTTAAAACCCTTTACAGGGTTAAAAGATACAATTTTGATAAGATTCCCTTAAAGGGCAAACTTATAATCTGCTCCAACCATATAAGCTATCTCGATCCTGTTATAATCGGGGCAAATATCTCCCGCTACATTTATTTTATGGCTAAAAGGGAGCTGTTTGAAAACCGCTTTTTGGCTGCCCTGGTTTCTTTTTTTAATGCCTTCCCGGTAAACAGGACTGCTTCAGGCAGAAGCAGCATAAGGACAGCATTAAAAATTCTGGAAGATGGTCAGATGCTTGCCCTTTTTCCGGAAGGAACCAGGTCTGTGGGAGGAGAAATAAAGGAAGGCAAAAGGGGGGCAGGGCTTCTGGCGGTTTTGTCAAGTGCGCCAATAGTCCCCATAGCTATAACCGGAGCAAATAAAATAATACAAAAACCCCGTAAAAGGCTTTTCTTTCCCCAGATAAAGATGATTGCCGGGGATATAATAGATGTGGAAGAAATTTTAAGGGAACACGGCAAAAAAAAGGCTATTCCCGTTACAGTTAAAAGGGTAATGGATTCAATCAGAAAATTACACCAGGAGATAAAACAAGAAAACTTATGAAAGTAGAAATAGCAAGATACGCAGGATATTGTTTTGGGGTAAAAAGGGCCATCGATATAGCTAAAAAAACCTTAAACAGGAGGGGGAAGGATATCTATACCCTGGGGCAGATAATACATAATCCGGGGGTGGTAGAAAACCTTGATAAAAAAGGTATCCACGCTGTGGGAAAAGAGAAAGAGATCCCTGAGGGCAGTGTTATGGTTATAAGGTCTCATGGTATGGCTCCCTCCGCTATCAACATATTGGAGCATAACAATGTAGAAATTGTCGATGCCACCTGCCCCTATGTAAAAACTGCCCAGAGGAAAGCTAAATTATTAAGCTCTGAAGGTTATTTTGTTGTTTTGGTGGGTACTAAAAACCATCCCGAGGTTATCGGCATAAAGGAACAGGTAGCTTCGGATAAAATCCTGGTAGCCGAAAAGATAGAGGACCTGAATCCCGCTGCCGGCAAAAAAAAGATAGGTTTGCTTATACAAACCACCCAGACCCTGGACATGCTAAAGAAAATGGCTGATAAGATTTTGGAAACAGCAAAAGAATTAAAAATCATAAATACCATATGCAGTACAACCAAGGAAAGGCAAAACGAGACCGTAACCCTCGCCCGAACGGTGGATGTCATGCTGGTGGTAGGAGGCAAAAACAGCGCAAATACCATCCATCTGGCAGATATTTCGAGACAGGTGAACAAAAAAACCTACCATATACAAAATGCAGCAGAGATAGACAACAATTGGTTTGCCGGGGCTGCTAGTGCGGGTATCAGCGGGGGAGCATCCACCCCTTTTGAGGATATCTTAGAAGCAAAAGAATATATAGAGGCTCTTTAAGTGAACAGTATTAGGAAATGCAACAACAGGTGCATTTTTTGCTTTGTTGACCAGCTCCCTTCCAGTTTGAGGAAATCCCTGTACATCAAGGATGACGATTTCCTGCTTTCATTTATGTATGGAAATTTTATAACCCTTACCAACCTCAAAAGTAAAGACTTGGATAGAATTATAAGGTACAGGCTTGAGCCCCTTTATGTGTCTGTACACAGCCTGAATGGTGAAATCAGGAAAAAAATTTTTGGCTCCTTCAACCATACCCGGGGCTTGCACAACCTAAAAAAACTGGATGAGGGCGGTATAGGCATGCATATCCAGATTGTGCTCTGCCCCCGCATAAATGACAGGGATAATTTACTGGATACATTACAGCGCCTGGTAACTGAATACAGGTACATAAAATCTATAGGAATTGTTCCTGTTGGCATAACCAGGTACAATAAAAACCGTATGCTTGAAGCTGTAGATAGAGAAGAGGCCAGAAATACTATAAGTATGGTAGAGGAGTTTAATATAAAATACAAAACCGGGGACCGGATTTTTTTATCAGATGAGTTTTATATAATTGCCGGCCTTGGCTTTCCTGATTATGCAAGCTACCATACATTTCCACAGATAGAAAACGGGATAGGCAAGAGCAGAAACTTTATTAATCAATTTAAGGACATGGCTGAAAAAAAAATGTTAGAAAACCTTCCGGCTGTTCTGTTAATTACCTCAGAATACGGCAAATATGTTTTCAGTATGCTTGAAAAGGAGTTGAAAGGATTTAATATAAGCTTTAATTTAATGGCTGTAAAGAACCAGTTTCTGGGCGGAAATGTAAAGGTTACCGGCCTTTTGGCCGGAACGGATATAGCGGAGAGTTTGAGAAACACCAATTTAAGCCGGCCCGGCAAAATCCTTGTGCCTGATTCAATTTTTAATCCCCGGGACCTTACAATAGACGGGTACAAAAAAGATAGCATCAGGAAGTTGGATAATAAGATAAGGTTTACTAAAGAAGAGGCAAAAAACATAATAGGAGAACTTGTTTGATATGAATGAAAATATACCCACAGTAGCGATTATTGGAAAACCAAATGTAGGAAAGTCTACCTTAATCAACCGTATTTGCGGTACCAGGGATGCCATAATTCACCACCAACCCATGATTACCAGAGACAGGAAATATTATTCTGCTGATTGGAATGGTATAAATTTCTATATTATGGATACCGGAGGAATCGATTTAAAATCGAAGCAGAAGCTGTCCCTGCAGATATTTATGCAGGCTAAAAAGGCCATTGAGGAAGCAAGCATAATACTGTTTGTGGTAGACATAACCCAGCCTGTATCTGCGCTGGATGAGGAGATAGCAGATATCTTGAGGAAAACAGATAAAAACCTCATACTGGTCGGAAATAAATGGGATAATCCCAAGGGCTCATACTATACTGAGGATTACCTTAAATTTGGTTTCGGGTATCCGATTATGGTCTCCGCGATACACGGCATCGGCACCGGGGATCTTTTGGATGAGGTTGTTGGAAAAATAAATGAGGTCTATACCCAGAGGCAGGATATAATCGATGAGGAAAAGATCCCCAGGATCTCTATACTGGGCAAGCCGAATGTGGGTAAATCCACCATGTTTAACAGCATAATCGGCCAGGAAAGGGCTATCGTCGATGAAGTAGAAGGAACTACCAGAGACAGCATTGACAGTATTGTTCTAATAGGGGAGAGGCAGTACAAATTCATCGATACTGCCGGCATAAAAAAGCATAAATTCAGGGAAGAAGACCTTGAGTATTACAGCAAACTGAGGAGCATAAAGGCAATCGAGAATTCAGACATAAGCCTTATACTCATTGATGCCCAGAAAGGGGTTACCAAGCAGGACATAAAGATAGTGCAAACATGTGCCGAAAAAGGGGTGAGTATCTGCCTGATTATAAATAAGATTGACTTAATCGGCTCTCAGGACTTAAAAAAACTTATAAGGGAGCTGGACAAGAAGCTGGATTTTGCTGCATACATACCTTTTTTAAAGGTCAGCGCATTAAAGAAGAGAGGCATCACGGATGTAATAGATACTATAGACCTCCTTACCGAGGAGAGAAAAAAGAAGATAGCGGAAAACAAATTGATGAAACTGTTTAAGGAAGCGGGCATGGAAAGCGAGATTTATTCTAAGGGCAAGAAGTTCAAAATCAAGTTTATAAAGCAAGTCAGGACCAGCCCCCCAATTTTCTTTGTTTTTTCCAATATAAATATAAGCAAAAAGACAAATATAAAGAGATACATAGAAAACCTCATCAGGGATAATTTCGGTTTTGTAGGTACCCCTATCGTAATCAAGGCAAAACATTGATGAAAAATTTGGATAAGAAATTTAATATACTTATTATTGGTGCAGGCAGCTGGGGAACAACCTTGTCGGTAGTGCTGGCAAAAAAAGCAGATAATATCTATCTGTGGGCCAGAAACAGGCAGACAATGGAAGCCATAAGAAGGGAGAAGAAAAACAAAAAGTACACCGGAAACCTTTTGCTTCCTTCTAACATCATTGCCTTTAACAGCTTGGAAGATATTAAAAGAAATCCTGATTTAATAATTTTTGCGGTACCATCCCATGCATTAAGGGCTGTTATTGAATACTATCGCCCCTGCCTGGAGAAATTAAACGGGGTAAGGGCAGTAGTAAATGCAGCCAAAGGGCTGGAAACCGGGACCAATTTAAGGTTATCGGAAGTTATGGCCCAGACCCTGCCTGTTCGCTTAAATGATAGGATTGTTGTACTCTCAGGCCCAAATATCTCATCCGAGATTGCCCAAAAGCTTCCCAGTGTGTCTACCATCTCATCAAAAAACCATCAGTGCCTAAGATGGCTCCAGCAGCTTCTCTCTACAGACTATTTCAGGATATACACAAACAGGGATATAGCGGGGGTGGAGATCGGCGGGGCAGTTAAGAATATTATTGCCATAGCAGCAGGAATTTCTGACGGCCTGGGTTTTGGCACCAACACCAAAGCATCCCTGGTCACCCGGGGTTTAAATGAGATAACCAAGTTCGGGACAAGGCTGGGCGCAAAGGCATCTACTTTTGCGGGAATATCAGGGATGGGTGATTTGATTACCACCTGTTTTAACCTGCAGAGCAGGAACCGGCTGTTCGGCCAAAAAATTGCCGGAGGGCAGAAACCTAAACAGGTAAAAGAAAGCATGTTCATGGTTGCTGAAGGTTTTAATACTTGCCAAGCTGTTTACCAGCTGTCCAAAAAACTGGACATAGATATGCCTATTACGGAGTGTGTGTATGATATACTGTACAATGAAACAAATCCTCAGAGCAGCGTCTATACGCTTATGAGCAGGAAGTTTAAACCTGAAATTGAAGAATACTGATATTTCCTTTTACTTTACTAATAATCTTTTATAATTTAAAATAACAATTGTTTTCGGGACGTGGCGCAGTTTGGCTAGCGCACCAGTATGGGGTACTGGGGGTCGGAGGTTCAAATCCTCTCGTCCCGACCATTTTTAACTTAAAAAGACCAGGGGCTATTATGTGCAGCAATATCAAATTCGGGACAGACGGGTGGAGGTCGGTAATTGCTGATGATTTCACCTTTGCCAATGTAAGGCTGGTAACCAAGGCGGTTTGTGAATACCTGAAGGAAGAATCCCTGGACAGAAGAGGTATTTTTATTGGCTATGATAACCGTTTTCTTTCTGAGGATTTTGCTGCTTGCTCGGCAACTGTTTTAAATGATGAAGGGCTGGAAGTCTTCCTGGCATCGGAATCGGTGCCAACACCTGTTACTGCTTTTATGGTAAAACACCTGGGCCTTGACGGAGCGTTCATGTTTACTGCCAGCCACAACCCGCCAAAATATAATGGGATTAAATTCATACCTGACTACGGGGGCCCTGCTGATCAGGAAGTTACAAAAAAAATAGAAGAAAAACTTGGCCTTTTATCCGGTAAGAAAATTGGAACTGGCACAGCCGCAGAGTCCAAAATTAACCATTTAGCAGATTTTAGCAGCTACGCAGATAATCTGCTTAAGATAATTGACCGTAAGCTTGTAAAAAAAGCCCGTCCCAGGGTTGGCGTGGATACCATGTTCGGGGCCGGGAGCAGGTTGATGCCCCGGATATTAAATGAAGACCTTGAACTGGGGGCAGTAATATTGAATGACTGGAGGGATCCCCTTTTTGGAGGCAGGCTTCCCGATCCGTCGGAAGAAAACCTTAAAGGCCTTCTTGGTATTATACGAGAAAAGAAGCTTGATCTGGGTATTGCCCTGGATGGCGATGCTGACCGTTTTGGAGTAATCGATGGCAAAGGTGTATACATAAGCCCTAATAATGTGATTGCCTTAATCCTTTATTATTTAACCGAGGAAGGCAGGTTCAGCCCCGGGGATATCGCTGTCAGAAGCCTGGCTACTACCCACCTGATTGACGAGATCTGCCGTAAGAGGAACATGGAGGTTTTAGAGACCCCGGTTGGTTTCAAGCATATAGGCAAAGCAATGCTTGAAGGTAATGTCCTTATCGGGGGAGAAGAAAGCGGTGGATTAAGCATAAAAGGCCATATACCAGAAAAGGACGGCCTTTTAGCAAACCTTTTGCTTTTAGAAATCCAGTCTTATCTAAAATTGAGGGATAAGGGGTCCTGCCTTTCGGATTACCTGCAGAAAATCTATGGACAGTTCGGCACCTTTTACAACATAAGGCTGGATTTGGAGGTTTCACAGGATAAAAAAGCAAAAATACTGGATTATTTTTCCGGCCTTAAAGGAAAAGATGTGGAAGGCAATGGAATAAAAAGTATTAACAGGACAGACGGAGTAAAGCTTCTGTTTGAACAGCATAAAAGCTGGCTGCTGGTAAGGCCGTCGGGCACTGAGCCGCTGATAAGGTGTTACATAGAAACAACAGACAGGCCTTTCTTTGAGTTACTCAAAAATTTTGTAAAAGAAAACATTAATAATCTAATAAAATAAATTATAATTTCTGGCCAAAATAATATATAATATATACTGATTGTTATTCATAATATATTAAAATGGAAAAAAACAATAACCAAACTGAATCCATAAGGGAATCAAAGCTGGAGCCTACTGAAGAAATATCTACCAGCATTATTGAGGATCTTCAGAAAATACCCAGGGGCAGCGCTGGTTTTGTGGTTATAAAGGGTCCCAACATAGGTGATAAATTTTTCCTGAGCAAAGATGAAATCCCCATAGGGAGAAACCCTGAATCCGATATTTTTCTGGATGATATTACTGTATCCAGAAAACATGCAGTTTTAAAAAAAACCGACCAGGGTTTTAAAATTACTGATTACGAAAGCCTCAACGGGACCTATGTTAACGGAAACAGGGTAGATGATCTAATGTTAAAAAATGGTGACCGGATTCAGATTGGAAAATACGTCTTTTTATATTTCTCATTATAATCTTGGTGGAAAATGGCTCCTGACAAAAAATATTTAACCATAGGCGAATTAGTTTCAAGGTTAAAAAAGATTTATCCTGACATTAGCTCCAGCAAGCTTAGGTTCCTCGAATCTAAAGGCCTTTTAAACCCTGGAAGGGCAGAAAACAAATACCGCATTTATTCCAGGGAAGACGTAAAAAAGATTACGTTTATACTTAAAATGCAGAAGGACTACTATATGCCTTTGGAAGTCATAAAGGAAAAATTATCTTCAATAAATTTTGATTTCCAAAAAGAGGACAATAAGGCAATAAAGGATATCCAGCTTAAGCTCGGGGAGGATTTCAGCGGCCTGGAACCCAAATCCCTTACGGTAGAGGAAGCTGCAGAAAGGTATAATGTTACCCCCACATATATCAATGAGCTTATCGAAGGAAACATTATAGATTCAAGTGAAGAAGGCGAACAAAAGGTTATAGGTAATGAAGATATTGAATTGATTAAACTTGCAGTTGAACTCAAAGAGTACGGGATACAGGCCAAACACCTTAAGATGTTTGACAATTTTTCAACCAGGCATGCATCTTTTATGCAGCAGATAGTTTTACCCCTGATTCTGTCTTCAAACAAAGGCTCCCATAAAAAGGGATTAAAAATATTAAATCAGATTGAAGCAAATGTTGAAAATTTCCATAACCTGTTGGTCAAAAAGAAAAACAGGAAATTTTTGGAAAAGCATAAATGAGCAGCTTGAAATTCTTACTTGGAAAAATTTCCATTTTTATCCTTTCGGTTTTTCTGATTTTTACCATTGCACCCAGCCTCTATGCAGGTGATAGCCCTGAAATAACAGCAGAATCAGCCCTGGTAATGGAATATGAATCAGGCAAGATACTCTGGGAAAAAAACAGCTCAAGGAGGGTTTTTCCGGCAAGCACCACCAAAATGCTTTCCGCTATAACAGCCATTGAAAATATTACCGATTTAGATGAAATGGTAGAGATTTCCGGGAATGCTGCCGGTAGAAACCATTCATTCTTCAGGTTTTATGAAGGGGATAAAGTCAGTGTAATGGATCTGCTCAAGGCTGCATTAATTTGCAGCCATAACAATGCCACTGTAGCCCTGGCTGAGCATGTTTCCGGCAGTGAAGAAGAATTTGTCAAGCTGATGAATGAAAAAGCAAAAGAGCTGGGCGCCATAAATACCTATTTTCAGAACACAAACGGGCTTGATACCGCTTATGCTCTCCATAGGAGCACAGCAAAAGATTTGGCAATCATTGCCAGGTACAGCATGGAGAATCCAATATTTAGGGAAATTGTAAACACTTTCCAGGATACCATAGAAATAAACGGCGAAGAAATTGAAATTGGGAACACCAACCCCCTTTTGCAATTAAATTATATAAAGGGGATAAAGACCGGTTATACCGCCAAGGCGGGGTATTGCATTGTCATATATTCGGATACAGAAAACCTTGACCTTATAACGGTAATACTTAACAGCACATCTGAGAGCAGGGAAAATGACGCCATTATGCTAACCGATTATGTAAACAGAAATTATTCTTATAAACTCCTGGTTGAAAAAGATACCCTGTCCGACACCATCAGTGTAGGAGAACTCAATAGGGTAGATATAGAATTATATCCGGAGTCCGACTATATCGACCTGGTAAATGTTAGGGAGGATATAATAGAAGTTGAATATCAAGTGCACGGAGACGCCATGCTCCCTATAGAAGAAAACCAGAAGCTCGGCAGCCTGTCGGTATACGTAAATGACAGCAAAGCTGCAGAGCTTCCCCTCATAAGCAGGGAGTCTGTTAGTATGCCCCAGGTGGAACAGCACCTTAGTTCCCACAGGGAAGAGCAGGATAGAAAGATACTGTTTTTCCTATTTGGATTTTACTTTTTTATTTTTATATCTATAATGATTAAGAATCTATTTTTTAGAAAAAAATTTTATGTTTAATCAGTTTGGAGGTAGCAAAAAAATTGACACATTTTAGTAAAATAATTGCTGGAAAAATTATTATAATCACTGTATCAATATTTATGGTTCTAACCCTGGGAATAGGGGGATGCAGAACAGCTGAAGAGGTGGAGAAAGTAGAGCAGCCTGTTGAAGAAGGGGAAGAAGAAGTACCGCCCGCTGAAGAAGAAACAGAAGAAGAGGAAGAAGAAACCATAAGCCAAAAAGAAATTACCGGAAATATAAACATTCTTTCCGGCCTGCAGTTATCAGATGGCATAAATGATTCCAGGCCATTAGCCATAATGGTTGAAAACAGCCCTGATTCTAGGCCGCAGTCCTCTTTAAGCCTTGCTGATGTGGTAATCGAAATCGTAGATGAAGGGGGAGTAACCAGGTATATTGCACTGTATTCATCGCATGATGCAGAAGTTCTTGGTCCGGTCAGGAGTGCAAGGCAGTATTATGCTGAAGTAGCACGCGGGTTTGATCCTATTTATGTATTCTGGGGAACATACCCTGAAGGCTATAAGATAATCGAGAACATGGGCCTGGACGTGCTTAGTGTTCTAGGCGATCAGAGCGGAGAAAGCTCAATAACCGCCCAGGCGTCTCACTGGAGAGATGAAACCAGGGCAGCTCCCCATAATGGTTATATGTCTACCCTGCAGTTAAAAGAGGATGCCCAGAGGCTGGATTATTCTCTGCAGGGGGAACAGAGCCCATTTAAATTTAAGCTTGATGCCCCTGTTTCGGAGAGGGGAAACATTGGAGAGGTTACGGTTGATTTTTCTTATGAGCAGTACAGGGCAGATTACACCTATGACGAGGATAAGAATACCTACCTTAAATTTATGGCAGGAACCCCTCATATGGACCGGGAAACGAATGAACAGCTGGAGGCAAACAATGTGGTGGTCATGCTTACCGACATAGTTGGTTCAGGAAATGAGGCCGGTCACATGATTGCCAGGACCACCAATGGCGGAAATGCATTTTTCTTTATGGATGGCAATGTTATTGAAGGGACCTGGAACAGAACAAGTGTATCTGATCCATTTGAATTTAAAGATAAACAGGGAAATGATATCCTGTTCAATAGGGGAAATACCTGGATTTGCATGATTGAAAGCATGGACAGGGTAATTTATTAATGGAAATAAAAGACCTAAAAACCAAACCCCCTGAAAGCAATATAATAGGCGATATCATATTCCCCGGCAGCCTTATCCAAAAAAGAATCGCAGAGCTGGGGGAAAAGATAACCAGAGATTATGAAGGCAAAAACCTGCTGGTTATAAGCATACTGCGTGGAGGGGTGATTTTTTTAACAGACCTGATAAGGCAGATAAATATCCCCTTAAGTATCGATTTTATGGGAATATCTACCTATGGCATATCTGATACAAGCGGCGGAGTTGTGCGCCTAACCAAAGACCTTGAAGAATCCATTGAAGGCAAAAATGTACTTATTGCTGAAGACATAATAGATACAGGTCTTACCATAAGCTACCTTTTAAGGAACCTGGAAGCAAGGTATCCTGAAAGCATTGAGATTTGTACATTGCTGGACAGGGATATAAGACGGATGACAGATGTAGAAATAAAATATACTGGATTCAAAATAGGAGAAAAGTATATTGTAGGCTACGGCCTGGACTACAGACAGAAGTTCAGAAATCTTGATTCAATATATGAGCTGAAGACAAATGAAGTAAAAAAAGAGATTGAATCAATCAAAGGTAACTTCCAGACTTGATATATTTATACCGCCAGGCAGGTACCATAAAAGCATGGTAGATGTTATAATAATACATAATTGATTTATTATTGCTGATGCCATGAATGAAGATAAGAAAAAACTTATAAAGATGTCATTGGAAGGGGTGCGGATTGAAATGCCCACCCAGAAACCCATAATACTGCTTAAGGAAAAAGAGGGTAACAGGTACCTGCCCATATGGATAGGTGCTTTCGAAGCAACCGCTATTGCCCTGGAGATGTCCGATATAAAGACCCCCCGGCCAATGACCCATGATCTTATGACCAATATATTAAAAACACTGGACTGCAGTATCCAGAATATTGAAATATGCGATATCAGGGACAATACATTTTATGCTTTTATCAATATGAAGAATAAGAAAAAGGATGATATCGAGATAGATTCAAGGCCTTCAGATGCTATTGCTCTGGCAGTTAGGTGTAATTGTGATATATATGCTGCTGAGCATGTTATCCAATCTGCAGGCTTGGAGATTGGATCAATAGAGGATGAAGTAGAAAAATTTAAAGATTTTTTGGATCACATAAGTCCGGAGGATTTTAAAAAAGAAGATTAATGACGGAGAAAACACCAGAAGTAAGGAATAATGTAAATAAAGCAAATAAACCAGATTCAAATTATATCAGTGCTGAGAAGATCAAATTTGCACATGAAAGTGAAAAAGAATTTGCCAGGATTTTAGATTTTTACCGCATTCGCTGGGAGTATGAGCCAAAAACATTCCCCCTGGAATGGGACGAGGATGGCAATGTCAGCGTTAGTTTTACCCCGGATTTTTATCTGACAGATTATGACCTTTTTATTGAGCTTACCACCATGAACCAGAAACTGGTTACCAAGAAAAACAGGAAGATAAAAAAAGTAAAAGAATTATACCCTGACATAAACATAAAGTTGTTTTACAAAAAAGATTTCCACAGTTTAATTTTCAAATATATAAACAGATAAATAGAGGATGGCAAAACCTAGACAGGGCAGCCTTGCAGGGGATGTAAAGCGCCTATTCAGTAAGTACGGAACTATAAGGGGAAGACCTTCTATATGGGGAGCGATAAGAATAATACTGGTAAAGCCTGGTGTCCAAGCTCTGATATTTTATCGATTTTACCATAAACTGTTTAAAATAAAGCTTGCCCTTCTGGCGGAGATATGCTGCCGGATAAATTTTTTTTTCACGGGTGCGGAAATAGATCCAGCTGCAGAAATAGGCTCTGGCTGCAGAATATGGCATCCCTCAGGGGTAGTTATAGGCAGGGGGGTTAGGATTGGCGAAAATGTAAGCATATTTTCAAATGTGGTGTTGGGAGGACTTGGGCACTCAATTTTTCACCACGGCCAGAAAGGTTATCCCTCAATTAAAGATAATGTTATCCTTTATACCAATGTTACGGTATTGGGACCTGTTAGCATAGGGGAAAATACTACCATAGGAGCCCATTCTTTAGTACTTGACTCTGTACCTGCCAACAGCCTGGCTGCAGGTATTCCCGTTCAGGTAAAAAAAAGAAATAAATAAAAAATATTGTTTTTATAGAAATAATCTTATATTATAAATGTAAACGTTAACATTTAATCTGATAAATAGATTAGATGTTTGTTTTAGCAGGAAATAAGCCATGAATTTGTAATAGCTTAATTTTTAACGGTTATGCAGGTACCGGTAATTAAATTAAAAATAATAAAGAGTTCTTGTCTTAATCAATTTTTCCTAAAAATCAGGTGTCCGATTTAACATTGACAAATATTTTCTAATTAATTATAAATGATGGTTCAAATTGCCTTATACCAAAATTTTTAAATACTGAAGTAGATAGAAACGGCACCGTATACGTTCTGGATAACAAAGGGGTTAAACTAGGCAAAAAACCAAAGTCTTCATTATATGTAGATCAATGTTATTGGGTCTACCAGGATGCCGAATCAATACCTGATACCTTCAGGGACGAAGATCTGGATAGACATGTTTGGGCTGTACCTTCACCTCCATGGCATCTGGATATATTTGATGAGGCCCAATTCAAAGAATTTGTAGGGGGTATAAAAAAATTATACGAAAACACTGATTATTCTATTGTCCTGGCGGTTGGCTGCAACATGTTTGAAACAGGAACTTTCCTCAGAGGGATGGCTAATTTTATGATAGATATGTATAAAGATAAAGAAAAGACAAAAAAATTACTGGACCGATTAGTTGAAAGAAACTTAATGAAGTTAGAAAAGGTAATTGGTGGAGTAGGGGAGTATGTAGACCTGCTCCAGTTCGGCGATGACCTGGGGGGACAGGACGGACCGTTCATGTCTCCTGAGATATATGAAGAAGTTTTTAAGCCAAGGCACAAGAGGATGTGGGATTTCGTGCATGATAGGAGCAATTGTAAAGTATTCCTACATTCATGCGGCTCAATATATAAGCTGCTTCCCGGTTTAATTGATGCCGGTCTAGATGTCCTCAATCCTGTACAGACTACAGCCAGGGACATGGAACCGGAAAAATTAAAAAAAGAATTTGGAAAAGATATCATATTTTGGGGAGGCGGCTGCAATACAAGGGATATACTGGCTAAAGGAACCCCCAAACAGGTGCAGGAAGATGTTAAAAAAAGGATGGCAGTACTTGCAGAGGGGGGAGGCATGGTATTTAACCAGATCCATAATATATTGGCTGATGTACCCCCGGAAAATGTTATTTCCATGCTGGAGGCAGCTTATGAATTTGGAAAATATAAATAATGCGAAAAGCAAATATATAAAGGAGCAACTAAAAATGACCAACTCACCACAAAAAAGGCTCATAGGAACACTGCCCAAGATAGGCATACGCCCTACCATAGACGGAAGAAGAAAAGGGGTAAGGGAAT